>NZ_JBHVGZ010000043.1:0-83761 GCF_042800355.1 Streptomyces sp. NPDC057623 | reverse complement strand
GCACGTTCTTCGAACCTCAAGCCGTCCCCCAAGCCGCCTGAAACATCACCAATCAACCGACCCGCCCCTTGACGAAAGAGATAGGGGCACCCCCCATTGGGTGCGCCATGGCACACCTGTCCGGTGAACTCCTGCGTCTACATGGCCCATGAGTTCGAGTTGAATCCCTCGTTCGAGGTACGCGCAGTCAACTCTGCGATGCGTGATCAGCAACCTCAGGCGCGCCGCGATCGCGGCAGCACTCCTTGTCGTTCCCCTCGCAACACCCTCACCGGCCCACGCGCATCATCGTTCCGCCGAGACGTACACCCTCCCGATGGCGGCCTCGGTCCACCTCCTCCCGCTCGCCGCGGAAGTGCGGGACGGCTACCAGCGCACGAGCTTCAAGCACTGGAACGCGGGCCAGAACCCCACCGACGGCTGCAACACCCGAGCGGAGGTGCTGCTCGCCGAAGCCGTCGAACGACCCCAGGTCCTCCCCGGCTGCAAGCTGTCCGGAGGGCGTTGGTGGTCGTACTACGACGCCAAGTGGCTCACCTCGGCGTCCGCCCTGGACGTCGACCACATGGTGCCGCTGGCCGAGGCCTGGGACTCCGGGGCGTCCCAGTGGACCGCCCAGCGACGTGAGGCGTACGCCAACGACCTGGCCGTCCACCCCTCCCTCGTCGCCGTCTCGGCCGCCTCGAACCGCAGCAAGGCCGACCAGGACCCGGCCACGTGGCTGCCGCCGACCGTCGAGGTCACATGCCGGTACGCCTCGGAGTGGACCGCGACCAAGCTCCGTTGGGGGCTGACCGCCGACACCGCCGAGATCGAAGCCCTCACCCAACTCGCGGAAGCCTGCCCCGACACCACCGTGACCTACGAACCCGCTCCGTAGCCTCGTGGCCCCTGCCCCCTGCCCCTCGCGGCGGGGCAGGGGGCCTACGAGCAACTCCTCAACTCCTCCTGCATGAACGATTGAGCGTGCTCGTGCGGGTGACGATGGGCGCCCATCCGTTCCCTGGGCGTCGGTCCACTCGTATTCAGGTCACAAGATCACTAATGACAGGAGTTCAAATGGACGCGCTCGCTGGCCTTCTGGGCACCGTCGGCGCCCTTCTCGGCGGCCTCCTCGGCGGCCTGGGCCTCTGACACCGGCCAAGGCGAAACGGATCGCGAGAGCGGCCGCGCCGGTATGTGACCTGCCGGCTGTTGGGTGCGATCAGCGACCGAAGAGGTGAAGTGCCGGGGCTCTGACCCGCGGCGGTGTACCGAACAACGCTGCGACCTGCGACCTGACTGTTGCCGGTTGTCAGCGTTGTTCGTCATTTGCTGGAGCCCTCAGCTTGGGAAGCTCCGGTTTCTTGGCGGCGGTTGCTGCACCGACCTGGGACGGAGTGGCGTTGGAGCCCCGGTCATCCCCAGTCCAAATACACGCTGTTGCCCATGATTCCCCGCAGCATCTGTCACGCGAATGGCACGGCCCCTTCGCCCCGAACGCCCTTTGGCGGAGCTGGATCCCGGAGGGTCTGAGCCACAGCCGACGAAAGTCAGCCGCGACGGCGGGTCGGCCAACCAACCAGGCGCGCGTGTGCCTCGCTGCACCCCCGCCGGCCTCAGCAGCGCTGTCGGTGCGTCACTCAGAGCAAGCCACGGCCAGTACGAGTGAAGACAAAAAATTCGTTGCCCCTGCGGAATCTGGCGCGCGGAACACCGGTCGAGCATGTGCGCAGCCGTTATTTTGCGGTGTCACTCGATCGGCTCTCAGGGCGTGCCGCCCTCGGGGAGTGGGGTGACCCTTGCATCATGAGAAGTAAGGCGCACGTTATAGTACACGCCCCCAATAGCCGTGGCTTGCGGGAAGTCAGCTTTGGAGGCGAGACCCTCGGTAAGGCTTGGTCTCTGAGGGAGCTGCGTCGGATCTTGCGGCGGAATGGACTCAAGGAGGTTGACCTGGATAATTCGGGTCAGGTTCGTTGGGTGCGGACCCGAGAATGGCCGGATCGCCCATTGGTGCGACATGTGAAAGCAACCTTGATGGCGTTGGGGCTCATCACTTCATCGGCGGTATTTTTCTGGGTTGGACTGGCGGATTCTTTTCAGGCCCTGACATTCGGCGGACGGATAATGGGTGTCGCATTCCTGTGCGCAGCCCTACTGGAAGTGATTGCGGCAGCAGCCGTCTTCGACTACTGGGGAAAGAGGGCGGTGCGATATTCCGGAGAAGGGGCCTTGCTGGGCGTCATTACCATGACGGCCGCAAGTATGGTCCTTTTTGTCTTGCAATGGCGGGGCGGCGATCAGGGTCTACGGCTTTGGCGCTGGAGCGTTCTTATGGCGTGGGGTTTCTGGGCGCTCTGGGAGTTGAGTCGCCAAAGGGTTTGGCAGGGGGTCCCGTACCCTAAGACGTTTGCGCTTGGAGTGGCACTGTCCGCAATCATAGGCGCAGCGAGCATGGCCTATTCTGCAATGTACGTTCCTTATGCCACCCCCGTCAAGGTGCCTTTCAGCGTCTCCTTCGGGAAGCCGACACTAAACTCTGAAAGCACGATACTCAACGTTCCGACGCGGGTGAGATTTCGCAATGAGGGATCTGTAAGCATCTATGTTGTTGGAACACTCTGGCGGGCCAAAGTGTGGCCGAGTGAATTCAAGGATAAGGGTGGAGGAATAGAGAAGTGGAAAGGTGAGCTGAAGGAAGGGTACTGGATCTATGGCAATGAGGTTTTCAATCGACCTTCTCGATTGCTGGGGGCCGGGCAAGTTGTAAGTCCAGGAAGTCGACTGGATCCTGGTGACGACTTTTCCAGCGATCCCGTTATCCAGGTACCGTCCTCATCTTCGGGTAGAGTTGAGCTCTTTGCAACCGTCTCTTACATTAGGGCCGACAGGTGTAAGCTCGCCAATAGCTACGCCAACTCTGCCGAATATTCCTGGAATGTGGACTCCGAATCCCAAGAGCACATCAAAGACGCACCCGATTGGCTTGCTGAGCCCGGTGACGAATACTTTCGTTACGAGTCAAGAATCTACCGCAGCAGCAAGATTATGGATCTCACGTCCGAGCGAGACTACGCGTCCATGTGGTGGGTCATTCCCAAATGGCACGAAGGGAGGAACTTCGAAGAAGGCGGAACAGACCCCTACATGCAAGTTCACATCTCGCGCGACCCGGGCGCCCAGGAAAGGCTCAGTGATTCAGAACAAGAGCCCTACGGCATGAAGACAATGGGACTCAGTGTTGATCGGCCCATTTCCCAGCTCCTCAAATTGGCTGAAAACTGACATACGTTGCTGGTGCAGGCCAGCGATGATCAGCGGGCCTATCGGCTTGTAGCTCGACCTATCTAGCAAAGCGGGGGCTCGCTGTCAGCGCGGCACGGACGCCCGCTGGGCTGGAGCGGGACGGAGGCAGGAGCGCAGGCCCGGCCGGGGGCCGGGCCGCGCGCGGGGAGCGGAGCGAGCCGCCTTGAGCCCGTGAAGAAGGTTGCTACTCAGGTTGCGTCGTGATGTGCCACAGGGGTGCGTCGTACTGCTGCGGACGGCTGTGGATGAGCAGCTCGCGTAGGTCGTGGCGCTGGCTGCCGCTGAGGTTCAAGGCCTCGGTGATGTGGCGGAACGTGGTGTGGGTGACTCCGCGGTCCCGGGCTTCGGCCTGGAACTGGTCCAGCTGGGCCAAGACCGCGTCCGGGTCCAGCTTGAGCGGTGGCCGTTCGCTGAGCCATGCGGCCTTGTTGCGCTCGTAGTCGATTTCTGAGTAGCCGCAGATTTCACGGCTGTGCGTCTCCACCTCGTCGAGACCCTCCGTCGAGATGACGGCACGGGCCAGCCGGTTCCGGCTCAATGCCTCGTCCATATCGGCCTCGTGGACTGTCGGCCCTTCGTCCGTGAGCGGTACGGGAAGCCCGGCGTCTCGAACTTCACAGGTGCCCCGCGCTCCTCGTGCCGTCGCCGCGAGCATCCCGGATGCCTCAGACGGGTGTCACTCCAGGACCGAGCTCACTGGCTCCGTGTCCTTCGCCGTGAAGGTGTGGACCAGAAGGCCCAGCATGTCGCGCAGGTCTTCGTGTGGGAGTTCGCCGTCCAGGCCGGGGCCGGCGACCAGCAGACGGATAGGCGCGTTCACCTGACAGCACGCGGCCAGGGTGAGGGCGTCGGCGAGTGGGCTCTTGAGGGTCGGCTCGTCGCCACGGGCCAGGATGTCGCCGCCGACCACCAGGAGGTCGATCGACGTCGGCTCCAGGTAGCTCACCAGCTCGTTGAGTTGGCGAGCAACGCCTGCGGCGCCCTGGTAGGGGTCGATCAGCGCGAACGTATGCCGGAGCTCTGCTGCCAGTCGAGGGAGAGTGGAACCCGCCGGAGCGATCGGGCGGGCTTCGTCGGCACTGCCGAGACGGACGGAGTGAGTTGTTCGAGGCCGGTGAAGTCGTGGACGCCTCGGGGGCCCGGGACCGGGTCGACGAGGAGGCGGTCCCACGCGTAGGTGAGGATCACCGCCTGGTCCTCGTCGCCGTACAGGGCGGCGTCAAGCATTGCGGCGGCGACTGCGTCGCCCCCTCCTCCTGCTGCGACGATCAACCGCGTCATGCTGCACGCCCTCCGCCACTTCTGCGCCTCGGTGCTCCTGGACGCTTGGGAGAGCATCAAGGCCCTCGCTGAGTACCTCGGTCACTCGGACCCGGGGCTGACGCTGAAGGTGTACGCACACCTCATGCCGAGCAGTCGGGACCGGGCCCGGAAGGCTCTCGGGCAGGCTCTCCGGCCGCAAGATCACAAGGGGTGAGGTTCCAGGGAAGTTCCACGGCATGAAAATGCCCCTGAGTCGCGCCGTATGCGCAGCTCAGGGGCATGATCACAGGGTCTACTTCTTCTTGCCCTGGTTCTTGACCGCCTCGATAGCCGCCGCAGCAGCCTCCGGGTCCAGGTACTTCCCGCCGGGCGTCACCGGGTTGAAGTCGGCGTCGAGCTCGTAGTAGAGCGGGATGCCCGTGGGGATGTTCAGGCCCGCGATGTCGGCGTCGGAGATGCCGTCGAGGTGCTTGACCAGGGCGCGCAGCGAGTTGCCGTGGGCGGCGACCAGGACCGTGCGGCCGGTCAGGAGGTCGGGGACGATGCCGTCGTACCAGTACGGGAGCATGCGGACGACGACGTCCTTCAGGCACTCCGTGCGGGGGCGCAGCTCCGGGGGAATGGTGGAGTAGCGCGGGTCGTCCGACTGGGAGAACTCCGTGCCGTCCTCGAGGGCCGGGGGCGGGGTGTCGTAAGAACGGCGCCACAGCATGAACTGCTCCTCGCCGAACTCGGCGAGGGTCTGGGCCTTGTCCTTGCCCTGGAGGGCGCCGTAGTGGCGCTCGTTCAGGCGCCACGAGCGGTGGACCGGGATCCAGTGGCGGTCGGCGGACTCCAGGGCGAGCTGCGCCGTGCGGATGGCGCGCTTCTGGAGGGACGTGTGGACCACGTCGGGGAGGAGGTCGGCGTCCTTCAGGAGCTCGCCGCCGCGGACTGCCTCCTTCTCGCCCTTCTCGTTGAGGTTGACGTCCACCCAGCCGGTGAACAGGTTCTTCGCGTTCCATTCGCTCTCGCCGTGGCGGAGGAGGATCAGCTTGTACGGTGCGTCGGCCATGCGTCTGAGCGTAATCCAAGGCTTTGGCCGGGTGCTCCCCCCGCCCGAAGAGCGGACGGTTGACGGGATCTGTTAATCGAGTGGCCTCACGGAACGGCACGCTTGTAAGTTGCGGATGCCCTGTTGGGTTCTTACATCCTTGCTTACGTCCGCGCTCACATCCGTGGGGGATCCTCCATGTCCGTCGCCGCCCTGAGACGTGCCACCCGAGAGACCGTCTCCGGGCTCCCCCGCGAGTTCTGGTGGCTGTGGACGAGCACACTGGTGAACCGGCTCGGGGCCTTCGTCGCCACGTTCATGGCCCTGTACCTCACCCTCGACCGCGGGTACTCCGCCACCTACGCCGGTCTCGTCGCCGCCCTCCACGGACTCGGTGGGGTGGTCTCCTCCCTCGGGGCCGGCGTCATGGCCGACCGGCTCGGGCGGCGGCCCACCCTGCTCGTCGCCCAGGCGTCCACCGCGGCCTCCGTCGCGCTGCTCGGGTTCATGCACCACCCCGTCGCCATCGCCGCCGTAGCCTTCCTGGTCGGTGCGGCTTCCAATGCCTCCCGGCCCGCCGTGCAGGCGATGATGGCCGACATCGTCCGGCCCGAGGACCGGGTGCGCGCCTTCTCCCTCAACTACTGGGCCATCAACCTCGGGTTCGCCGTCTCGTCCATGGCCGCCGGGTTCATCGCCGAGGTCAGCTACCTCTCGGGGTTCCTGATCGAGGCGGGCATGACAGCCGTCTGCGCGGTCGTGGTGTTCGTGAAGCTGCCGGAGTCGCGGCCCCGGCCCACCCGGACGGAGAAGGGCGCTGTGGAGGTCCGGCTCGGGACGGTTCTGCGCGACCGGCGCTTCATGGGCGTCGTGGGGTTGTCCTTCCTCGTCGCCCTCGTCTTCCAGCAGGGGTCGGTGGGGCTGCCCGTGGCCATGGGCGAGGCCGGGTTCTCGCCCGCCGACTACGGCCTCGCCCTCGCCGTCAACGGCGTCCTGATCGTCGCGCTCCAGATCCCCGTCACCCGGTTCATCGAGCGCCGGGACACCCGCCGGATCCTCGTCGTGTCGGCCCTGCTCGCCGGGTACGGCTTCGGGCTCACCGCCTTCGCGGGGTCGGTCGGCGTCTTCGCTCTCACCGTGTGCGTGTGGACGCTCGGCGAGATGCTGAACGCGCCCACCCAGACCGGCCTCGTCGTCCGCCTCTCCCCCGCCGAGGGCCGAGGGCGCTACCAGGGCATGTACACCATGTCCTGGTCCGTCGCCGCCCTCGTCGCGCCCCTGATGTCCGGCTTCGTCATCGACCGGTACGGCGCCGAGTGGCTGTGGGGGCTGTGCGCGGTGATCGGGACGGTGGCCGCGGTCGGGTACGGCGCCCTGATGCGCCGCCTGCCGACCCAGGAGCCCGCCACCGACGAAACCACCCCGGCCGCGACGAAGCCCGAGGTCAGCCCCGCCTGACCCCACTCGCCGTCACTCTCCTTCACCCGCCTCGCCTGGCCCTGCCCTGCCTCTTTCCCGAACCCGTCCGCGTCCTCACGGATGCATCCGCGCCCCCTTCATCACCTTGTCCACCGCGTTCCTCGGCCCGTACACCGCAAGCCCCACCAGATCCAGCTCCCCCGTGGACACGGCCCGCACCGCCGCCCGGTTGTCGCGGTCGTTGCCCGTCGTGAACAGGTCGGAGGTGAACAGCGCCCGCGGCAGGGCGCGGGACAGCACGCGCGCGTGGGCCGTCGTCAGGGTCTCCTTCGTGCCCTCGAAGACCAGGACGGGCTGCCGGAACATCGGCAGGTAGGGCACCTGGTCCGCGTCCTCGTAGGGCTCCCCGATCACCTCGGGGAGCTGTGTCCCCAGGCCGCTGACCAGGAACGCGGTGACGTTCAGACGTTGCCAGGTCTCCAGGTCCTCGCGCAGCAGGACGGCGATCTTGGTGTCGAAGCGGACGGCGGGTTCCGGGGTGCTCGTGTCGTTCATAGGACGAGACTGGCGGCCGCCGTACGACGGCGTCTTGTACGTTCTTTGCATGGCCGCCGCCCGGAACCGCCAGGAAGTCTCCGCGTGGCGCCCCTCCGTCCCGGGCGTCACCGAGGTCTTCCACGCCCACTTCACCGGGTACGCCTATCCGATGCACGTGCACGAGGCGTGGACGCTGCTCATCGTGGACGACGGGGCCGTACGGTACGACCTCGACCGGCACGAGCACGGCACCCCGCACGACACCGTGTCCCTGCTGCCGCCGCACGTCCCGCACAACGGCTCCCCGGCCACCCCGCACGGCTTCCGCAAGCGTGTCCTGTACCTGGACAGCAGTCGGCTCGGCGAGGACCTGATCGGCCGGGCCGTGGACTCCCCCGACCTCCGCGACCCCGTGCTGCGGCTGCGCGTCGGCCAGTTGCACACCGCCCTCGCGCACCCCGGTGACGAACTGGAGGCGGACAGCAGGCTGACCCTCGTCGGGGACCGGTTGCGCGCGCACCTGCGGCCCGAAGCCGTCACGGACCGCATGCCGCGGCGCGACCCCGCCCTCGCCCGTCGGCTGCGTGAGCTTCTCGACGAGCGCGTCGTGCGGGGCCTCGCCCTGGACGAGGCGACCGGGCTGCTGCATGCCCATCCCGCCCATCTCGTACGGTCGTTCAGCACTGCCTACGGCATCGCCCCGCACCAGTACCTGATGTCCCGCCGCGTCGACCGCGCCCGGCGGCTGCTCCTGGAGGGCCGGTCGCCGGCCGAGGTGGCCACCGCGACCGGCTTCTACGACCAGTCCCATCTCACCCGCCACTTCCGGAAGCTGGTGGGGGTGCCGCCGGGGCGCTATCGCAGCAGCGCGCGCTGAGCCTCGTACCTGAGATCAGTCAGCGGAACGCCGCGTCAGGTGGGCGAACGCGTCCAGGTTGCGCGTCGACTCGCCGCGCGCCACCCGCCACTCGTACTCCTTGCGGATCGCGGAGGCGAACCCGAGCTCCAGGAGGGTGTTGAAGGCGCCGTCCGCCGCCTCCAGGACCTGGCCGAGGAGGCGGTCGATCTCGTCGGGAGTGACGGCCGACAGGGGGAGCTTGGCGGTGACGTAGACGTCGCCGAGCCGGTCGACGGCGTAACTCACGCCGTACAGCTTGAGGTTGCGCTCCAGGAGCCAGCGGTGGACGCCGGGCTCGTTCTCGTCGGGGTGGCGGATGACGAAGGCGTTGAGCGAGAGGGAGTGGCGGCCGACGATCAGGGAGACGGTCGTCGACAGCTTGCGGGTGCCGGGGAGCTTGACGACGTAGTTTCCGGGGGCGGGGGTCTCCCACTCCAGGTCGGCGTCCTTCAGGGCTCCCTCGATCACCTGCGCGACGGCCTGCGCCGCCTTCTGTGCGTCAGCCATGGTGGGAGCGTACGCGACGCCTGTGGGCCTGGGTCGCGGCCGCGTAGACGTCCGCCGTGGCGGCGGCCGCGGTGTCCCAGCCGAAGGACTGGGCGTGCCGGGCCGCGGCCTCGCCCATCCGCGGGGACAGGTGCGGGTCGTCGGCGAAGGCGTGGAGCACGCGCGCGTAGTCGGCCGGATCGTGGCCCTGGACCAGGAAGCCGGTACGGCCGTCGCGGACCGCCACCGGGAGGCCGCCCACCGCCGCCGCCAGGACGGGGGTGCCGGCCGCCTGTGCCTCTATGGCCACCAGGCCGAAGGATTCGCTGTACGACGGCATGACCAGCAGCGACGCCGCCCGGAACCAGTCCGCCAGCTGCTCCTGGCCGACGGGCGGACGGAACCGTACGACGTCCGCGATGCCCAGGCGGGCGGCCAGCTTCTGGAGGCCCTCGGGCTTGGCCATGCCGCTGCCGCTGGGGCCGCCGACGATCGGTACGAGGATGCGGGAGCGGAGGTGGGGGTGCTCGTCCAGGAGGACGGCCACGGCGCGCAGGAGGACGTCCGGTGCCTTCAGGGGCTGGATACGGCCCGCGAACACGGGAATCAGGGCGTCCTGCGGGAGGCCCAGGCGGGCGCGGGCGGCGGCTCGGCCGTCGGCGGGCGAGAAGCGGGTGAGGTTCACGCCGGGGTGGACCACCGCGACCTTGTCGGGGGCCGCGGCGTAGTGGTGTACGAGTTCGGCTGCCTCTTCGGCCGTGTTGGCGATGAGGCGGTCCGCGGCCGTGACGATCTGGGTCTCACCGATGACGCGGGCCGCGGGCTCGGGGGTGTCGCCGTCGGCGAGGTTGGCGTTCTTGACCTTGGCCATGGTGTGCATGGCGTGCACCAGGGGGGCGCCCCAGCGCTGGGCGGCCAGCCAGCCGACGTGGCCGGAGAGCCAGTAGTGGGAGTGGACCAGGTCGTAGTAGCCGGGGCGGTGGCCGGCCCAGGCCTGCATCACGCCGTGGGTGAAGGCGCAGAGCTGGGCGGGGAGGTCCTCCTTGTTGAGGCCCTCGTAGGGGCCGGCGTCGATGTGGCGGACCAGGACGCCGGGGGCCAGCTCGACGACGGGTGGGAGGTCGGTGGCCGTGGTGCGGGTGAAGATCTCGACCTCGATGTTGATCGCGGCCAGGCGCTGCGCGAGCTCGACGATGTAGACGTTCATGCCGCCGGCGTCTCCGGTGCCGGGCTGGTGGAGCGGTGAGGTGTGCACGGAGAGCATGGCTACGCGGCGGGGGCGGCGGTGCAGGCGCAGCCGGTGCGGTGCGGCCTGGGAGCGGCGCCCGAGCCTGCTCACGTACTGGCTCACGTGGCGTTCCTCCTTGCTGCGGGCATGCCGGACGGAGGGTTCGAACGCCCTCCAACGCGGTGCAACGCCGGAGGGAGGGGTTCCCATTCCGGGCGTGGGAGGTTTTGCCGAGGTATTACCGGGGGTCGCTCAACTGTTCGGGGGCGGGGTGCGTGCGTTGGGGGGCTGCGGGTGCTCGGGGGCTGGGTGCGTGAGTGGGGGCTGGGGTGCGGTGGCGGGTGCGGGTGCGTGGTCGTATGCCTGCGGCGGCCCGTGCGGGTTTTGGGGGGCTTGCGTTGCGCACTACTCGGTCGTCGGGGGTCGGGGCCGTGCCGGGGGGGGTGCCCGTCCTCGGTCGGGCGGTTGCCGTGACTCAAGAGGTGCTGTTTCTTGACGCCCGCCGCTGCGGGCGGACACCCCCCGGCACGTCCCCTGCTCGCCGTTGCGTCGGTGCGGGTGGGCGGGTCCGGCAGCCAGGGTGGGGCGCTTACCCTCGTAGGCATGTCCTCCCGCGCCTTCGCCCGTCCCGTGGGCACTGTCACGCGTGGGACCACCAATCCCAATCGGCTGCGCCGGATGGATCGCTGGATCGCCCATACGCACGGTGCTGAGCTGCGGCGGGCCGCGGATCCCGTCGCGGTCGACCTGGGGTACGGCGCCTCCCCCTGGACCGCCGTGGAGTTGCTCGGTCGGCTGCGGTCCGTCGCGCCCCGGGTGCGGGTGGTCGGTGTGGAGATCGAACCGGCGCGGGTGCTGGGCGCGAAGCCGTATGAGAGGGAGGGCCTCGTGTTTCGGCACGGGGGGTTCGAGATCCCCGTGCCGCAGCGGCCGCTGCTCGTGCGGGCGGCGAACGTGCTGCGGCAGTACGAGGAGGGTGAGGTTGGCGGAGTGTGGGAGCGGCTGTGTGCTCGGCTCGCGCCGGCCGGGGGTGGGTCCCGTGGGGGGTTGCTCGTCGAGGGGACGTGTGACGAGGTCGGGCGTCGGCATGTGTGGGTGGCGCTGGGGCCGGAGGGGCCGCGGACGGTCACCTTCGCCACCCGGCTGGGGTCGTTGGAGCGGCCGTCGGATCTCGCCGAACGGCTGCCGAAGGCGCTCATCCATCGCAATGTTCCCGGTGAGCCGGTCCATGCCTTTCTGCGTGACTTCGACCGCGCCTGGGCGGCTGCCGCGCCCTATGCCTCGTACGGTGCGCGCCAGCGCTGGATCCGGGCGGTGCGGGATCTCTCGGCCGACTGGCCGGTGGCGGACGGGCCGGCGCGGTGGCGGCAGGGGGAAGTGACGGTGCGGTGGGGGGCGTTGGCGCCGTCGGCCTGAGTCGACCTGCGGGGAACGATCTCCGGGAGTTGTTCGTCACAAAGACGGGGAGATCGTCATGACGGGGAGGGAATGGGGGGAAGCAGACCTCTGTCACTTTGCGCGCCGACGTGGCACGATCCCCCGGAGTTCGTAAGTTACTGATGGGGCATCAGTTTGGGGGCAGTGGTATGGGTTCGGGCAAGCACGGCCTGATCGCAGCGGCCGTGACCGTCGTCTGCGCGGTCACCGTTCTGGCGGCACCAGGCACGGCGTTCGCGGCACCTTCCCCCACTCCGAGCCCAAGCGCCTCCTCCCCGACCACCGTGTCGAACGCCGACCTCGAGGCCGTCCGCAAGAAGCTGGAGAAGCTGTACCACGCCGCGGCCGTCGCCACCGACGAGTACAACGCCGCCGAGGAGGCGGCCGAGAAGCAGTCCGCCGAGATCGTCGCGCTGGCGAAGAAGATCGTCGAAGGCCAGGAGAAGCTCGCCGAGCTGAAGAAGCGCGCGGGCGCCGCGGCCGCCGCCCAGTACCGCTCCGGCGGGCTGCCCGACGAGGCCCATCTGCTGCTCAGCGACGACCCGCAGGCGTTTCTCGACGGCACGGGCCGGGTGCTGCAGGGGCAGCGCGCGACCAAGGGGCTGCTGGCGGAAATGACCCGCACCCAGCAGGACTTGGAACAGTACGCCAAGGACGCCTCCGCCCAGTGGCAGAAGCTGGAGACGGGCCGCAAGGCCAAGGCCACCGCCAAGAAGAAGATCAAGAAGCAGATCGCGGCGGCCGAGAAGGTCGAGTCCCAGCTGGAGGAGGAGGAGAAGGAGCGCCTCGCCAAGCTGGAGGCGCAGGTCGCGCACAAGGCGCAGACCGCCTGGCTGGACTCGGGCATCCTGAAGGACATCCAGGGCAAGGCGTCGGAACAGGGCCGCAAGGCCGTCGAGTACGCCACCGCCCAGCTGGGCAAACCGTACGAATGGGGCGCCGAGGGCCCGAAGACGTACGACTGTTCAGGACTTACGTCACAGGCCTGGGCGAGCGCGGGCAGCGGCATACCGCGGACCTCGCAGGAGCAGTGGAAACAGCTCAAGCGCATCGACATCGAGGACATGCGCCCCGGCGACCTCATCATCTACAACGCTGACGCCAGCCATGTCGCGCTGTACGTCGGCGACGGCGCGATCATCCACGCCCCGCGACCGGGGCGGACGGTGACGGTCGCCGGGGCCGGTTCGATGCCGATCCTCGGGGTGGTTCGGCCCGATGCGTGAGCGTTGAGGGTGACTTGTGACGGCGGCCGTGACTCCCACCACGTGACCCACCCCACGCCATATCACGCCCAAACTCGGCACCGACGTGACGTTCGTCATCCCAGACCGGCCCCCACCCTGTCCAACTGCGGTACGGAACGCGGCATATGACAGAGGCCAGAGTCGACGCGGCGTGCTCCACACCATTCCGCTGCGGCGCCGACAACCGCTATGGTCCCCGTCGGTGGATCGAGACCCCTCGCTCCCACCATGCCCTCGGGGGGAGGGAAGGAACTCAGACGATGCCCGTACCCATACCGCGGCAGAGAGCGATCCCGGCCGTGGAGAGTGGTCAGGCGCCGGCCACGCCCCCAGGCGGCACCTCCAAGGAAGAGGCCCCGCGTAAGGAAGCCACGGTCGAGAACACCACCCACACCAACCTGACGCTGCTGCTGATCGAGGACGATCCCGGCGGCTCCGCGATCGTGCCCGAGCTGCTCGACTCGGTCGGCAAGCCGATCCGCGTGCGCACCGCCCGCAACCTCACCGAGGCCGAGCGGCTGCTCACCGACGACGTCCACTGCATCCTGGTGGACCTCGCGCTGCCCGCGCCCGGCGGCCGGAGCGACGACGAGGACGAGCTGGGCGTACTCAAGCACGTCCTGGAGCTCGCACCCCGGCACGCCGTCCTCGCCCTCACCGCCTCCGGCGACACCGAGCGCGCCGCCGAGGCCGTGCGCGTCGGCGCCCAGGACTACCTCTTCCGGGACGAACTGGACGGGCGGCTGCTCAGCCGGGCGATCCGGTACGCCGTGGAGCGGAAACGTTCCGACACGGCCGAGCGACGGCTCGCCGAGGGCCGGATGCGGGCCCAGGAGAACCGTCGTCTGGAGCGCGGTCTGCTGCCGACGCCGCTACTGGAGGGCTCGTCGCTGCGGTTCGCCGCGCGGTATCGCCCGGGCCGGTCGCGCGCGCTGCTGGGCGGCGACTTCTACGACGTGGTCCGCACCGCGGACGGCACCGTGCACGCCATGATCGGCGATGTCTGCGGCCATGGACCCGACGAGGCCGCGCTCGGCGTGGAGCTGCGGATCGCCTGGCGCGCGCTGACGCTGGCGGGACTGTGCGGCGATGAGCTGCTCGGCACCTTGCAGCAGGTCCTCGAACACGAGCGGGCCGACGACGAGATCTTCGCGACGCTGTGCACGGTGGACATCGCGCCGGACGGCCGACGCGCCGGACTGTGCCTGGCAGGGCATCCGTCGCCGCTGCTCGCCCGGCCGGGGCGGGCGGCCCGGCTGCTGCCGTACGACAACAACGGGCCCGCACTCGGGCTGCTGCCCGGCGCCCGGTGGCCCCGGATGCAGGTGGAGCTGGGGGCCGAGTGGTCCCTGATGCTCTACACCGACGGCCTGATCGAGGGGCGCGTCGGTGAGGGGCGGGAGCGGCTCGGCCAGGACGGCATGGTGTCCATGGTCCGTCGGCAGCTGTCCGAGGGGCTGCGGGGAGAGGCGCTGCTGCGGGCGGCGGTCAACGAGGTCCGGAACCTCAACGGGGGCGAGTTGGCGGACGACGTGGCGGTGTTGTTGCTCGACCGGACGGCGTGAGCGAGGCGCTCCGCGAGTGCCGCGGAGGCGGGAGCGCCGCGGGGGTCCTGTCGTGTGCCGTCCGCGGGTGCGTTGTGGCTGGTCGCGCCCACGCGGCGGAGCCGCATGTCGACGATGCCTCGCGCCCCTCTGGGCGTCGCCCCCTAGCGGCGCCGACTAGCGGCCGCCGTTCCAGGGGCCGTACGGGCCGTCGCTGCTGGAGCCCTTTCTGCTGCGGCCGCCGCCGGGCAGGCCCTTGATCGCGGGGCGTACGTCCACCATGTAGACGATCGTCGCGATGAGGCCGATGATCGGCAGGAACGACAGGATGTTGAAGATCAGGTTCACCACGAAGGCGAGCCCCAGGACGATCATCCAGAACGGCTTGGTCTGCTTGTCGGCCGCGCGATAGGCGTCCTCACGGCGGATGGCCGCGTCGATCAGCGCGAAGCCGCTGAAAAGGATCAGGGCCATGCTCAGCAGCCACATGAACCCCGCGAAGCCCTGCATCAGCACAACGTCCACCACCTGGCTCGGCTCGTACCTACGCGGTCACCGTACCCGCAACCTCGGGACCGCTACCCGAACAACGGGCCGAGCACTCGTTAAGTGCCCGGCCCGTGCCCAAGATCCCGTTTTCACCCGCCCGTGCTACTTGGCGGGCGGAGTCGTCTTCTTGGCGGTGGTCTTGCGGGCGCCCGTGGCCTTCTTGGCCGGGGCGGCCTTCTTCGCCGGGGCGGCCTCGGCGGCGGGCGTGGTCCCGGCCGGCTTGGCCTCGACCTGGTCCGCCTTGACCGCCTTGTCCTCCTTGACCTCGACCGGCTCGGCCTTCGGCTCGACGGCGATCGCCAGCTCCTCGATCTCCTCGGCCGCCTCGCCGCGCCAGGTCTTCACGGTCTGCTCGCCGTGCTCGGCGACCTTCTCGTAGGTCTCCCGGGCCTTCACGGCGTACTCGGCGGCGACGCCGAGGGTGCGCAGCGCGATGTCCTGGGCGCTCTCGCCGAACTTCTTCAGGTCGGCGTCGAGATTGCTGCCGAACTTCTTGAAGTCCGCGTCCAGGTTGGTGCCGAGCTTTTTGATGTCGGCGTCCAGGTTGGTGACGAAGTCGCTGACCTTGCTCTGGAAGCTCTCCTGAGCCTCCTTCGCCTTGGCACCCGCCTCCTTGGCACGTGCGGTGGCCTTCTCCTGGACGGCCTTCGGGTCGGTGTTGCGAACGGCCTCGAACCGGGCCGGCGCGTCGGCGCGCAGCTGCTCCACCAGGCCGGGCACCTTCCGGGCCTGCTGAAGGGCCAGGTCGGCGGTGCCGGCCGCGAAGTAGAGCGGGGTCGGGTCGCTGAGGGTCTTACGCAGGTCGTCGGTGATGGCCATGGTGATGGTTCTCCCGGGTTGCTTCGAGGTGAGGGTTTGGGGTCCGCGGTCAGCCGGACGCCGCGCGCCGACGTGGGTCGCGCGTACGGCAGCCAGTGGTCAGCCGGCCGGTTGCTGCGGGTCGATCGGGTTCTCCGGGTCGGCGTCGCTGCCGTCGGACTTGCGGGTGGTGCGGGTCGTGCGGGTGCTGCTGGTCTTGCGCGTACGGCGCGCGGCGGGCTTGCGTCCGCCGTCGGCCGTGCCGTTCTTGCGGGTCGTACGGCTGCGGCGTACGGCGGTGTCACTGTCGTGCGCGTCCGCCGCGCCGTCGCTCTGCTCGGAGTCCACCGCGTCCTGGCCCGCCGAGACGGCCTCAGCCGCCCGCTGGAGTGCCTCGGCAGCCTCCTCCGCCTCGGGGGATATCCCGAACCCGTTCTCCTTGCGGAAGGATTCGTAGATCTGGAGCAGCACCTGCTTCTGCCGCTCGTTCAGCGTGGGATCGGCGATGATGACGGCGCGCGTCTCCACCTCGTCCCGGTCCCGCTCGGCGTCGAGGATGCCGGCCCGCACGTACAGCGTCTCGGCGGAGATCCGCAGGGCCTTGGCGACCTGCTGCAGCACCTCCGCGCTCGGCTTGCGCAGCCCGCGCTCGATCTGGCTCAGATACGGATTGGACACCCCGGCGGCATCGGCGAGTTGCCGCAGCGACAGCTGCGCGGTGCGCCGCTGTTCGCGCAGATACTCACCGAGATTGCCGACGTTGAGCGATGCCATGTCTCCACCTTGCCTCACCGTCGCTAACTATTGCAAGCACCCGCTTGCAAAAGTGCGCCACGCCACGTGAACGGCTCAGTGCCCGGGCGCAGTCAGCGTCCGGAGGCGGCGGTGACGTCCTACCGCGCCGTCGGCCGGCAGCCGGTTTCGGCGGATCGGTCGGGCAGGTGGCGGGACTGTTCCGGCGGGGTGAGTGCGGTGCCGACGGTCTCGCAGATGCCGCGGATCGCGCGGGCCGGGTCGGGCAGGTCGACGTCCCACAGCCCGACGGAGCCGCCCGTGCCGATGGCGAGCGTGCGGCCGTCCGGACCGAACGCCAGCGCTTCAGGCGATCGGGTCGGCAGGGACATCCGGGGCTGGGCGGTGGCGAGGTCCCAGAGCTGGACTCCTCTGGCACCGCTGATGGCCAACGTACGTCCGTCGGGGCTGAAAGCCGGTGCTGTCGGAAACCCCGCCCCGGCGGAGACACGGAAGCCGGCCCGGAGCCGACCGGTGCCCGCGTCCCACGTCTTCACGTCTCTGCCGCTCGCGGTGGCCAGGGTGTGGCCGTCCGGGCTGAACGCGAGGGACAGCGTGCCCCGGGCGCCCGGCCTGACGGTGCGCTGCGCACGGCCGGTCGCGGTGTCGAGGAGGGTGACCTGTTCGTCGTCGGCCTCGATGCTCACCACGGCGAGTGTGCGGCCGTCGGGGGCGAACGCCACCGCCCTCACGGGTCGGTCGCGGCCGGTGCGGACGGTGTGCAGGGCTCCGGTCGAGAGGTGCCAGACGCGCACCGATCCGTCCAGGCCGACGAGGGCGAGCCGCGTCCCGTCGGGGCTGAACAGCGCGTTGTCGATGGTGCGCAGGGCACGGCTTTGGCGTAGGCGGCCCGTGGCGACATCCCGGACCTCGATCACCCTGTTCGCTCTGTTCGCCCTGTTCACACCGTTCACCTTGTTCGCCCCGTCCGTCGCCCCCTTGTCGACTTCCCAGACAGCCAGGGCGCGCCCGCTCGGGCCGAACCCCACGGCCCCGGGGCGGGCGACCGCGACCGGCAGTCGCTGTCCCTGGAGTGCCGGGTCGGCATCGAGCGGCAGTGTCGCTTCCTGATCGCCGGTCCTGGCGTCCCAGAGCCGTACCGCCCCACGGCCGGGCGGCCGCCCTTGGCTGAACGTGGCCACCGTGTGCCCGTCCGGGCCGAAGGCCGTGTCGGCGACGGATTCGCCCGCAGCGCCCCGGAGCGTGGTCCGCGGCTGACCGGCGGACACGCGGTGGACGCGGATGGCCGGGTCCCCGTTGCTGCTGGTGACAAGGGTGCGGCCGGCCGCACCGAGCGCCACTTTCATGGCCCCGCGTCCCTGATGGCCGGCGGTCACGGTGGCCCGCACCGTGCCGGAGGCGGTGTCCCACAGGCGCACCGTGTCCCCTGAACCCGGGATGGCCAGGGTCCGCCCGTCCGGGGCGAAGACCACCCCGTGAAACAGACTGGGCGTGTCCCTGATGGTGCGCCGGACGACGCCGGTGGCCACCTCCCGCAGTTCGACCACTCCTTCGGTGGGGGCCACCGCGTAGGTCCGGCCGTCCGGGCTGAACGCCGTCGCACCGCCCTCGATCCGGCCGTCGCGGACGGTCCGGGTGCGGCCGGTGGCCATGTCCCACACCCGTACCCGCCCGTCGAGGCCCACCGCGGCGACGGTCCGTCCGTCCGGGCCGAAGGCGACCGCCTGCGGGTCCAGGTGGCCGGTGAAGCCGTGCCGCTCGCGTCCGGTGGCCACGTCCCACACCCGTACGGCCGACGGGGAAGCGGCGGCCACGGTACGGCCGTCCGGGCCGAAGTCGATGCCGCGTACCGCACCGTCGGGGATGGCGAACGCGCCGAGTCTCCTGCCGGTGACCGGATCCCACAGGCCCAGCAGCACGCCCGTACCACCGGCGGAAGCGACGGCGAGGGTGCGTCCGTCGGGGCTGAACGCCATGACTTCGCCGTCGGTGTCGCGTCCGGTGGTGAACGTGCGTCGGAGTTCGCCCCCGGGCAGGCTCCAGATCCGTACCGTGCCGTCTCCGCTGTGGCCGGCGACGGTCCGTCCGTCCGGGCTGAGGGCGAGGGAGGACACGGGTTCGGTGCCGCCGACCAGGCGCTCGCGCAGCGGCAGCGTGGCCGCGGCGTACAGGGCGGCGGTGGCTTCGCGGGTCGGGCTGGTCCGGTAGGCGTGGACGGCGAGCAGTGCGGCGAGGTCGGGATCGGAGTCCAGCAACGCGCCGGACTGGGCCGCCAGTTGACGCGACTGGGCCAGGTGCTGGGCGGTGACCGCGCTCTGCCACTGCCGTACGGCGAGGCCCGTGGCGACGAGGGCGAGGCACAGGGCGGCGGTGACCGCGGTGAGCAGCAGCCGGTAGCGGCGACGGCCCTTCTGCTCGTGGTCGCGGCCGGCGTCGAGGAAGGCGCGCTCCACGTCGGTCAGGTCCTCGGGCGGTGCGCCGCCGAAGTGCTCCTGTGCGGCGGCGAGCCGGCTTCCCCGGTACAGGGCGCCCTGCTCACGGCCCAGTTCCTGCCAGGCGTGGGCCGCTTCGGTCAGGTTCCGGTGCACCCGCAGGCGTTCGCGGTCCTCCTCGATCCACCCGCGCAGCCGGGGCCAGGCCGTGATCAGGGCCTCGTGGGCCATCTCGACCGTGTCGCCGTCCAGGGTGAGCAGCCGTGCCCCGGCGAGTGCCTCCAGCACTTGGGCGGTGTCCTCCCGGCCGGTGCCGGGCAGTTCCGCGCGCTCGACGCGACGGCGCGTGTCGGGGGTACCGTCACCCGGGGCGACCAGGCGCAGCAACACCCGGCGGGCGGCGGCCGCCTGGCCTTCGGTGAAGCGGCCGTAGACCTTCTCGGCGGTCTTGGCGATCGCGCCGTCCAGGCGTCCGGCAGCCTCGTAGCCCGCCAGGGTCAGGGTCTTGCCGCGGCGCAGGCGCCAGGTCTCCAGCAACGCGTGGGACAGCAGCGGCAGCCCGCCCGGCGCGTCGGCGACCTCCTCGACCAGCCGGGCGGTCAGGGCGCGTTCCACGGCCAGTCCGGCGGCCGTGGCCGGCTTGACGACGGCGTCGCGCAGTTCCGCCGGGCTCATCGCACCGGCCAGCAGGTTGGCGTCGCGCAGTGCGTCGGCCAGTTCGCGGTGCTCGGCGCAGCGGCCGTAGAAGTCACCGCGCACCGCCAGCAGCACCCGTAAGCGGCTCTCGGGCTCCCGGGCGGTCAGCAGCAGGTCGATGAAGCGGGCCCGCTCGGCGGCGTCGTGGCAGAGGGTGAAGACCTCCTCGAACTGGTCGACGATCACGAGGGTGTCCGCCCCGGCACCGCCGTCCACGGGAGCCGCGGGTGTGAGGTGGGCGGCATGGGTGCGGGCGGGGCGTTCCCCGGGGGTCAGGATGCGGATCGCGGCAGGACGGGGGTCCGGCTCCCGAGCCTGCCGCAGGACGGGTATCAGGCCGGCCCGCAGCAGGGAGGACTTGCCGCTGCCGGAGGGGCCGAAGACCGCCGTGAACCGTCGTCGGCGCAGCAGGTCGAGCAGGTCGGCGGTGAGCTGTTCCCGGCCGAAGAACAGGGCGCTGTCACCGGTCTCGAACCGTGCCAGCCCCCGGTACGGCGGGACTGATCCGTCGTCGTCCCGGGCGCCGTCACCGGCGGACTCCGCCAGCGCCTCCCGCCACCGGGCCTCCCATTGCGCGGGGTCCCCGCCGCAGGCCCCCGCATAGGCCAGGGCCACCGGCAGCGTCGGCAACTGCTCACCGGCCGCCGCCTGCGACAGCGTGGTCACCGAGTAGCCCGCCCGCCGGGCCAGCGACCGGTAGGTGATCCCGCCCGCCTCCGCCCGCAGCTCGCGCAACTCGAACGCGAACCGCTGCACCGGACCCGCCGCCGGATCCACCGGCACCTCACGACGCCCCGCCACGCCCTCACCCCTCCCGCCGCCCCGCCATCAGCGCACCCCGGTCATTGTTCGACCGCCGGAACGGTACTGCCGAACAATGCCGCAGCCGCTGAACTCGGTGATGTGAGCGGCTGCGGGGCCGCTTCGCGGGGTGCGCCCGCTGATGGACCACACCGGTCCCAGCCTCCCCTTTCTCCCCCTCCCCTACCTCCCCCGCCAAGTCCAACGCCCCCTCACCGAAGAGGACTCCGCCTCCGCATGCGACCCCGACCCCTCGTCCCTGCCGCACGACTGGACTGGCTGGACGCGTTACGCGGCATCGCCGCACTCGTCGTGGTGTTCGACCACTCGTCGTACACCTTCATGGCGGACTTCCGGCGGGAGCTGATGCCGCAGTTCAACACCAGCCGCTACGGCATCATGGTGTTCTTCCTGGTCAGCGGTTACATCATCCCCGCGTCGCTGGAACGCCGGGGCTGCGTGCGGACGTTCTGGATCGGACGGGTCTTCCGGGTGTACCCGCTGTGGGCGGCGGTCCTCACCCTGCTCCTCGCCCTTCATCTCCTGGGCATCGCGGAGATGCGTGACCTCGGCCGGCAGAGCGCGGCCGCCGTGGCCGTCGCCCACGCCACCCTGCTCCAGGAGTTGCTGGGGACGCCCAATCTCCTTCTCGTCCTGTGGACGCTCTCGTACGAGATGTCCTTCTACCTGCTCGTCGTCGCTCTCTTCACGGTCCGCCTGCACCAGCGGTCCACGGCGGTCGCCGTCCTCCTGGCGGTGCTCGCCGCGGTGGCCGTGACGGCCGGCCTCGCGCTGCCGGCCTCCGCCCTGTCCGGCGTGGTCGGCACCGGCCCGCTGATCGCGGTCGCCTCGGCCGCCATGGCGGTCGCCGTCTGGTGCGCGAGCGCGAAGTCACCCGTACTCCGGGTGTCCGGGGGCGTGTCGGGCGGGGTGCTGGCGCTCGTCCTGGTCCTGTTCAACGGCACGATCCCCCTGTGGGAGGGCCTGGTGATCCTCGCCGTGATGTTCCTCGGCACCGCCGTCCACCGCGCGGAGCAGGGGCAGAGCACCTGGCGGTGTGCGGCGGGCACCGCCGTCGTGGTGGTCGTCTGTGCCATGGGGAGTGCCTACCGGTACGGCAACGGTGACCACTTCACCCGGCGCGGCTGGATCCTCGCCTTCCTGCTGGCCGTGCTCACCTTCGGCGCCGGACTGGCGGCACGCCGCCGGCGCGTACCGCGGACGCTGACCGCCCTGGGCACGATCAGCTACTCGGTCTATCTGGTGCATCCGGTGCCGCTGGCGGTGATCGACGGCACGATCGGCCGACGGCAGCAGGACAGTCCCGTCCTCGAAGTGGCGTTCTTCGCGCTGCTGCTGCCCGTGTGCGCGCTGACATACCGCTGTGTCGAAGCGCCGAGCCAGACCTGGGGCCGCGGGCTGGCCCGTCGCATGCGGCCACGGTGAGCTTCCGCGGCCTTGCTGAATCGGCAAACGGGCTCGTCCTCCCGGCCCGGTCCTCCGCATGCTCGGGTCGAGTCGGCAAAACGGCGGCAGCGGCCGTCGGGGCCGCGCGGCGGACCGAAGTCCCGGAGGAGGGCGTATGTCGCAGCACATCGCGGGGGTCACGCATCGATCGGTCTCCTCACCGGCGGGCCGGATCCACCTCGCGGAACGGGGATCCGGGCCGCTGGTGCTGCTCGTACACGGCTTTCCGGAATCCTGGTACTCCTGGCGCCACCAGCTGCCCGCCCTCGCGGCGGCGGGATACCGCGCGGTCGCCCTCGACGTCCGCGGCTACGGCCGCTCCTCCAAGCCGGCCGCCACGGACGCGTACCGGATGCTCGACCTGGTGGCGGACAACGTTGCGGTGGTGCACGCGCTGGGCGAGGAGTCGGCGGTGGTCGTCGGCCATGACTGGGGGTCGGCCATCGCCGCGAACTCCGCCCTGCTCCGGCCGGAGGTCTTCCGGGCGGTGGGACTGCTGAGCGTTCCCTACACCCCGCGCGGCGGCCCCCGGCCCAGCGACGTCTTCGCCGGGATGGGCGGGATGGGCGGGGACGAGGAGTTCTACGTCTCGTACTTCCAGCAGCCGGGCCGCGCCGAGGCGGAGATCGAGCCCGACGTACGCGGCTGGCTCACGGGCTTCTACGCGGCCCTGTCCGCCGACACCATGCCCCCGCCCGGCGCTCCCGATCCGCACTTCGTCAGCAGGGCCGGGACGCTGCGTGACCGGTTCCCCGGCGGCCGGCGGCCCGCGTGGCTCAACGAGAGGGACCTCGACGTCTACGCCGGGGAGTTCGAACGGACCGGCATGACCGGAGCGCTCAACCGCTACCGGAACATGGACCGCGGCTGGGAGGACCTCGCCGCCTTCGACGGTGCTCCGGTCACCCAGCCGTCCCTGTTCGTCGGCGGTGGCCTGGACGCGTCCACGGCCTGGCTGGCCGACGCGATCGCGGCGTACCCCGTCACGCTGCCGGGCCTGGTCTCCTCACACCTCCTCGACGGCTGCGGCCACTGGATCCAGCAGGAACGCCCCGCCGAGATCAACCGCCTCCTCACCGACTGGCTCGCCGCCCTGCCCGCCTGACGCATTCGGCCCCGCCTCGGCTGGACTCCGTTCGGTCCAGGTCGGACATGTCGAGCATTCCCGGACGGTGATCCCGGCACAGAGCAGAGGTGCGGCGGCGGCCGGGTCCAGCCGGGCGGGAAGGAGATGACCGAGGGGCGGGGCTTCTGCGACGCCAAAGCCCGGCGCGAGGGAAGAGCTGGGGCGGCCGTAGCCGAACGCCTCTTCACCCCCGCGGATACCCACTTTTTTGTGGGTACTTGGCAGCACGTCACCGGCATCGGACCCTTGATGTGGGTGGTCGACGAGGCGCCGGACGGGCCCGGTCACCGGGGAAGACGTACGACGGCATGGCGCGGCGGACGGAGGTGGCGTTTCAGTTCAGGAGACCGGCTGGGCCCCGGTCAGTCGCTCCAGGCGGCGGTGGCCCCAGTCGGAGAGCGGGCCGAGAGCTCCGGCCAGGTCGCGGCCGAACCCGGTCAGGGAATAGACGGTCTTCAACGGCAGCTCGTCGTACACCTCACGGTGCACCAGGCCGTCCGCCTCCATCTCCCGCAGCGCCTGGGTCAGCACCTTCTCGCTGAGGCACGGCAGTTGGCGGCGCAGTTCCGCCGGGCGGAGCGGGCCGGACTCCAGCAGCCAGATCAGCGACGTCTTCCACTTGCCGTCCACCACCGCGATCGCGGCGGTCACCCCGCAGACGTTCGGGTCGTGGCGCCGACGCGACATATCCCCACCCCTTTTGTCATCAATTATCTTCACTCTACAGGGAGTTGAGTCATGCCCACCTTCGATCACGAGTCCGCAGTCACCGTCCTCGGACTCGGCCCGATGGGCCGGGCGCTGGCCGGGGCGTTCCTGGACGCTGGGCTGCGAGTCACCGTCTGGAACCGCACGCCGGGGCGGGACGGTGAGCTCGTCGGCCGCGGTGCCACGGCGGCCGCGTCCCCGGCCGAGGCGGTCGCCGCCAGTGCGCTGACCGTCGTCTGCGTGGTGAACTACGACGCCGCCGACGCCGTCCTGCGCCAGGACGCCGTCACCGACGCGCTCAAGGGCCGTACGGTCGTCAACCTGACCGCCGACACCCCGGCCCGCGCCCGGGACACGGCCGCGTGGGCGGACACGCACGGCATCCGTTACCTGGACGGCGCGATCATGACGCCGACCACGGCGATCGGCACGCCGGAGGGGGTGTTCATCTACAGCGGCCCCGCCGAGCTCTACGGCGAGCACCGGCCGGTCCTCGACACGCTCGGCGGCGTCCACACCCACCTCGGCGAGGACGTCGGCCGGGCCGCCGGCTACGACATCGCCCTGCTCGACATCTTCTGGACAGCCATGTCGGGCTACGCGCACGCCCTGGCCATCGCGCGGGCCGAGGGCATCACCGCGCGGGAACTGCTCCCCTTCGCGCAGGGCATCGGGGCGATCCTGCCGCCGCTCTTCGAGGAGTTCGCGGGCGACGCCGACGACGGCACCTACTCCGGCGAACTCAACCCGATCACTTCCGGCGCGTCCTCCATGGCCCACATCGTCGAGGCCTCCGAGTCCCACGGCATCGACGCGGGCGTGATGCGCGCGGCCGAGGGAATGGCCCGCCGGGTCATCGGGCTGGGGCACGGGGCGGACGGGGTCACCCGGGTGACCGAGGTGCTGGGCCGCGCCCGGCGGTGATCCGCTCTCCCCCGATCCACTCCTCCAGTGCGTCGAAGTCCCCTTCGGTGAGCCCGTAGCGGTGGTCGACGCGGTGCAGGAGGGCGGGCGCGGGGTGGTGGGCGGCCACCCAGGCCCGGTCGGTCCCGGAGATCTCGTCGTCGACCCAGACGAAGGGACGTCCGGCCGCCCAGGCCACCAGGGGCCGCGTCTTCCAGTGCAGGCCACGGGGCCGGCCGGGACCCGCCCGGTCAACCCGGTCGACCCCGTCGGCCTTGTCGTCCTCGTCGTCCTCGTCCGCCCAGTCCATCACGGGCAACGTGGGCAGCCCCAGCCAAGGAGCGACGCTCGTGTTCGCCTCCTCCAGCCACGTCGTGGCCCACACCAGCTCGCAGCCGAGCGCCACGAGCCGGGTGAGGCGGGTGCCGAACGCGGGGTCGATGCGGGCGAGGAGAGGATGCGTGGCGCTCTGCGGCAGGGGTCGGGGCGGCTCGTACAGCCTGTACGGCCGTACCGACCCGAAGGGGATCAGCGTTCCGTCGACATCGAGGAAGAGAAGCATCGGAAAAAGGATCTCCCCTGACCGGGGCGCTGCGCTACTGTCGAACGCATGACTGCCGGGTCGGCCTTGTGCCGTGAGCGAGTTGGGTGTTGCCCGGCCTCTGAGTGAGGCTGTGGCGGCGGGCCAGGAGCCCGCCTCTTTTCTCTTCGCCGTTTCCTCCGTTCCTTGCGTTCCTCGCGTACGGAATCCAGCGACCGAGAAGAGAGAGAATTGCCCCACGACTTCAATCAGCAGGTCATCGAAGAGTTCCGCGCCAACAAGGGCCGCGTCGGCGGCTACTTCGAAGGCGCCCGGCTCCTTCTGCTCACCACCACCGGCGCCCGCACCGGCCGCCCGCACACCACCCCCGTCGGCTACCTCCCCGACGGCGGCGACCGCGTCCTGGTCATCGCCTCGGCCGCGGGCGCCCCCAAGCACCCGGCGTGGTTCCACAACCTCCTCGCGCACCCCCGGGTGACCATCGAGAGCGGCGCCTTCACCTACGAGGCGCGGGCCGTCGTCCTCCAGGGCGAGGAGCGCGACCGGGCCTTCGCTCGGGCCGTGGAGGCGGACGAGGGCTGGGCGGCGTACCAGGAGAAGACCGAGCGGGTGATTCCGGTGGTCGCCCTGCACGAGATCGCCCAGGGCGGGCCCCCGAACATCAACGCCTCTTCCATGGGCGAGGCCATCAAGGTCGTCCACGACGCCTTCCGCCGTGAACTCGCCCTGATCCGCGAGGAGATGAGCGCCGGCGGCGGTACGACCCTCGGCGCCCAGCTGCGCGTCAACTGCCTGACCTTCTGCGCGGGCCTGCACAACCACCACACCGGCGAGGACCTCGGCATGTTCCCCGTCCTGGCCGACCGCCATCCCGAGTTCGCGCCCGCGCTGACCCGGCTGGGCGAGGAGCACGAGCGGATCGCCGAGCTCGTCGAGGACCTGCGCCGCGTGGTGTCCGACGAGAACACGGACCCGGCCGCCGCCCGCGCCGAGGTGGAGCGCCTCACGGCGGCGCTGGAGGCGCATCTGGCGTACGAGGAGGAGCAGTTGATCCCGCTCCTGGACGCCGTGTAACGGCCGACGGTACCCCTCGGGAGGCCGTCGCCCGCCCAAGCCGCTAGAACGGCAACGGCCTCCCGTGCACCACCTCCAGCCCCGCCACCGCCCGCGTCACCACCACGTACAGCCGGTGCAGCCCCCGCTCCTCCGCTTCCACGATCGCCGCCGGCTCCACGGCGACGACATGGTCGTACTCCAGCCCCTTCACCACACTCGCCGGTACGACGGCCACCCGCGCCCCCAGCTCGTCCGCTCCCCCCGCCTCGATCCCGGCCGCCCGCAGCGCCTCCCGCACCCGGTCCGCCTCCGCGTCAGCGGTGACGACCCCGACGGAACCCTCCCGGCCCAGCGCGTCCCGGACGGCGTCCACGACCGCCGCCGGGAGATCGCCGTCGGTCTCCCGGATCCGCAGCTCCCCGTCGCCCCGCGGCGAACGGGCCGCCGGCACCTCCACGTCCAGCCGCTCCAGCAGCCGGTTGGCCAGCTCCAGCACCGCCCGGGGCACCCGGAACCCCGTCGTGAGCGGCACGACCACCGCGTCCGGCTTGCCCAGCTGCCGAAGC
Source organism: Streptomyces sp. NPDC057623 (assembly GCF_042800355.1). Lineage (NCBI taxonomy): Bacteria > Bacillati > Actinomycetota > Actinomycetes > Kitasatosporales > Streptomycetaceae > Streptomyces > Streptomyces sp. NPDC057623. The sequence goes on along the minus strand of NZ_JBHVGZ010000043.1, from coordinate 56,985 downwards.
ACCGTCTCCCACGACCGCGCCGCCCACGGAGTCGTCCCCTGCGCGAGGTCCCCGAGCACGGTCACCGACCCGAAGGCGGCCCGGCGCGCGATCGCCCGGCACTCCATCGGCGACAGGTCCTGCGCCTCGTCGACCACGACATGGCCGTAGCCCTGGGGATGTTCGATGAGCCCCGCCACCTCGTCCAGCAGCACGAGATCGGCGGCCGACCAGCGCGCCGACTTCCACGACCGCGGCGCCTTCGCCCACAGCAGCGCCTTCTGCTCGTCCTCGTCCAGCAGCCCGTCGGCGGCCTCCCCCAACGCCCCTGCTTCAGTGAGCAGTTGAGCCACGATGTCCTCGGGCCGCACCCGTGGCCACACGGCGTCGACATACGCCCCGACCGCCCGGGCCCGGGAGATCCTCTGCACCCACGCACCGCTCTGCGGCCCGCTCCGCCGCTCGGCCTGCTCCTGGATGAGCCGCACCACCCGGGTGCGCACCCGCTCCCGCCCGACGGCATACGGCGGCTCCTCGGCCCGCACCCCCGCGACGATCCGCAGCAGCCGCCCCTCCGGCACCCGCCACCGGTACGAGCCGTCGGGCACCACCAGGGAGCCGGCCCCCTCGGTCGGCTCGACCCCTTCGGCGCGCACCCGCGCGTACAGCGCCCGCCGCAGCACCTGCGCCATCCGCTCGTCGTGCTTGACGACGGCGGCCCGCTCGTCGTCGGCCCCGGTCACCGGATGCCGGGCGATCTCGTCCCGCAGCGTGGATTGCCGCACCCCGGTCTCGCCGAGCGCGGGCAGCACCTCGGAGATGTAGGAGAGGAAGGTCCGGTTGGGCCCGAGGATCAGCAGGCCGCCGCGGCGCATGCGCTGCGGGTGGGTGTAGAGCAGGTACGCGGCCCGGTGCAGGCCGACCGCGGTCTTGCCGGTGCCCGGGGCGCCCTGCACGCACACGGAAAGGGCGAGGTCACCCCGTACCAGCTCGTCCTGCTCGGGCTGGATGGTGGCCGCGATGTCCCGCATGGGCCCGACGCGGGGCCGCTCGATCTCCCGCGCGACGATCTCGCTCGCCCGGGACTCGCCCCGGACCAGGTGCTCGTCCTCCAAGCCGGTGAGATCGGCGGAGTCCCCGCGGCTGCCCGGCGCCCAGCCGAACCGGCGCCGCACGGCCACGCCCTGCGGGTCACGGGCGCCGGCCTGGTAGAAGGCGCGGGAGACGGGGGCACGCCAGTCGACGACGAGGGGCGCTTCGGCGGGGTGCTCGCTGATCCGCGACCGCCCGATGTGCAGCGGCTGGTGTTCTCCCGCGCCGAAGTCCAGCCGCCCGAAGAACAACGGCCCTTCGGGCAGCTCGTGCATGGCCTTGGCCTGGCTGCGCAGCTGGTAGCCGAGGACCTCGGCGTCGGCACCGGAGGCGGAGGCGTTCTCGCCGATGACGACCTGTTCGTCGGCGCCGTCGATCATGGCGGCGAGGGCGGTGCGGCAGCGTTCGTGGTGGGCGCGTTCCCGGTCGAGGGCGTCGTGGAGAGTGCCGTGGAGGGCAGGGTCGGGTGACGTCATTCCATGGAGCGTACCGAAATAACGTAACCGAGTTAAATTTATTACCCAGCCTCAGCCTCGGCTCAGTGGGCGGCCAGCCCCGGCAACCCGGCCTCCAACAGTCCGAACGCCCGCTCAGCGGCCGCCACCGCGTCCCCCCGCACCTCGGCCACTCGCTCCCCCGCCGCGATCCGCCGCCAGTTCTCCTGCGCGAGGATCCGCTGTACGGCGACGATCTGCCCCGCGGCCAGCCGCGCCTCCAGCCCGCCGCCGAGCGCCTCGGCGAGCGCGGCCTCCGAACGCTCCAGATAGCCGTACATACGGGCGACCAGCGCGGGAGTCCCGTACAGCAGCGACTGGAAGGCGAGCACCTCGGGATGGTCGTTGAGCCCCGTGATGGGGTCACAGCGCTCCAGCCCGTCGAGGAAGTGCCGGTGCAGCGCCCGCACCGGCGAGGGCCCCTCCCGCACGATCCGCGCGGCCTCGTCCTCGTGATCGGCGAACCGGTACAGGACGAGGTCCTCCTTCGCCGGGAAGTACCGGAACAGCGTCGGCTTGGAGATCTCGGCCGCGGCGGCGACGTCGGCGACGGACACGGCGTCGAAGCCCTTCTCCAGGAAGAGGCGGATGGCGGTGTCCGAGACGGTCTGGTACATCCGCTGCCTCTTGCGCTCGCGGAGGCCGAGCCCGCCGGTGCCTGTCTCGCTCATGCCCGTGAGCCTATGCTCCTCACCTCACACCAGGGCGCGAGCCAGATAGGGGTTCGCCGTGGAGCGGGCCGGCATGCCGAGCGATCCCGTGGCCGCCGCCAGTGTCATCGCGTAGGAGTCGACGGCCCGCCGGACATTGGGCGCGTCCAGGCTCGCGCCGGTCACCAGCCGGTCGAGGTCCACATACGCGGAGCGCACGATCTCGATCCAGCGGTAGACACGCCAGTCCCGGCGCCAGTCGGTGGTGCACTCGGGCGCCAGCCGCAGCTCCCAGCGACGGAACATGCGGTCGCGGATCTCCGGGCGGGTGGGCGTCAGGTGCATGTGCCGGACCAGGTCGTAGAGCGGATCACCGACCACCGCCATCTCCCAGTCGATGATGGTCAGCGCCAGCTCGTCGTCGCGGCGCACCAGGTTCCACGGGTTCAGGTCGCCGTGCAGCAGGGCGGGCCTGCGCTCGCTCACCCGGTGCCGGGACAGGATCTCCCGCAGCCTGGGCGCGTCCGGAAGGCCGAGCAGCCGGGCCAGCTGTTGCGACTCCTTCGGCAACTCGGCGACCAGATGGACGAGTTGCTCGCTCAGCCAGGCGTAGTAGCGACCGTCGCCGGCCGCCGGGTCGAGCTGCTTGTAGTCCACCCCCGTCAGCTCCACGAGCTGGTCGACGAGCCTGTCGGCCTCGTGCGGCAGCAGGCCGTGCACCGGATGGCCGGGCGGCCGGTCGATGTCGTGCGGCCCTTCGTAGGTGTGGATGGCGAAGGGCTCCCCCTGATAGCCCGTACCGAGGGCGAGGAACTTCGGTGCCGCCACTCTGATCCGCGACACCTCGATGGCCCGCAGCACCGCGTGCTCGCTGAGGAAGCCGCGCTCACGGCGGCAGACGTTCGCGACCTTGCGCCGCACCACCACCGAGAAGTCGACGCCCGGGACCCGGACCACCGAATTGAGATGCCCCGTGCCCTTGAAGACCCGTCGGGCCGGTGCCGCTCCCTCCGCGAACAGAGCGTGCCGGACGGCGGACAGCGGGAAGTCGGGATGCTCCGGAACGCGTAGGTCCGGATGCCAGTCCTCGCACGCCTTCATCTCGGCGGACAGGCCGACCCCTCCGTTGCGTGCGGCCCGCCACCGGAACAGGATCCGCTGGATCTCGGGCTCGTCCGGCAGGTTCCCGAGCCTGAGCGGCTCGGCTGCCGCCTCCAGCGCCCGGCGCACCGACACGATGGCCTCGTCCAGGCTCTTCTGGTCGCGCGAACCCTGCAGCGAGTTCGCGGCCCGCATCACGTCCGGGTAGACGGACTGGGCCCGCTCGAACGCGACGTAGTGACGCAGGTCCTTGGCAAGGCCGTTGACCGCCGCGGGACGGACCCGCCGCATCGCCGCCGCCCACGCGTCGATGACCTCGTCCCACTGGTGGACCGGGTACCGCATGCGCACGAGGTGCGTCGCGAGGTCGTGCAGCGGATCGCCGTAGGTCGCCAGCTCCCAGTCGACGCAGATGAGCGGCGGGTCACCGCCGTACGTCATGATCAGGTTGTCCCGGTGCAGGTCGGCGTGGAGCAGGCTGTAGGGCCGTCGGGTCATCGCGGGTACCCGCTCCGCCAACCGGATCAGGGCGTCCTCGGGAATGCCCAGGGCCGCGAACAGTCCACCGAACTCGGCCCAGTTGGGCTGTCTGATCTGGCGGTCCGCCATGGTGGCCAGCGTCTGGAGAAAGCCCTGGCTGTCCGTGTCGTCCTTGTTGGGCCAGCCGGCCGGAAGGGGTGGGAGCGCCCCCCTGCGCACCTGGGCCATCTGGGCGAGCAGCCCGGCCAGCGCCTTGATGAGCAGGGTGTCGACGGGCTTGCCGTCGCCGCAGACGCTGGAGAGCGGCACGCCCTCCACATAGCTGTGGACAGCGAAGTCGTCCCCCTTGAAGAGGCACTGCGGAACGTGGGGCAGGATCCCCCTGATGGCCCCCAGGATCTCCGCCTCGTCCTGCCAGGTTCTGATCACCACGGGCAGTGTCTCGGTACGCCGCATCCGCACGGTCACGGACGTACCGGCCTCACGGCCCAACAGGCGGGCGACGTCGTCCGTCAGGGGCAGCACGTAGTTCAGGTTGTGGTGCCCGCCGGTCAGCTGGCCTTCGCGCGTGGCCCGCGCCAGGAACCACCGCAGGGCGACGGCAGTGGCGGCACGTTCCCCGAGGTAGGGACGGGGAAGAGGCGGTGGACCCACGGGCCGCTCCGGGTGATTCGCGCAGAACACGGAAGGTACGGCAACAGTAGTTGCCAGGGGTAACAGGCACGACCGGAGTCAAGCTCGCATAGCCAAAACGGACGATTGTGCCACTCTTCTACTGAGTCGTTCCTTCGAGCGTTCGGGATTGGCTTGTTCGCCACCTCATACGCACGGAACAGAGCGGTCGCTCAGGCGGTGCGCAGATGCTAGCGCACGCGCCCGCGCCTTCTCGCAAGGCACCCACCGGGCCGATGCTCAGGCCAGGCCCCGCAGCACTTCGAGGATCGGCTCCAGCGAGGCCACGATCGACCTGGCCCCGGCCTCGCGCAGCAGTCTCTCCTTGTCCGCGTTACGCGCGTAGCCGAGGAACGGGACCTCCGCCTGCTGTGCGGCGAGGAAGTCGGAGGGGGTGTCGCCGATCATCAGGGCGGTGGAGGGCGCGGCGCCCATCGCGTTCAGGGCGCGGTTGAGGCAGTGCGGGTCGGGCTTGAGGTGGTGGAGGTTCTGGGTGCGGCCGTAGATATGGGGACTGAAGCAGGAGACGAGGTCGCGGCTCTTCAGATACCTGCGCACCACGCGGGGGGAGTTGTTGGTGGTGATGGCCAGACGGAAGCCCATCGCCGTCCAGGTGCGTATCAACGGGTCGGCGTACGCGGTGGGCATCGCGGTGGCGGTGGCCCGGAGCTCCTCGTTGGTGAGACGTTCCTCCAGCTCCGCCACCAGGTCGCTGCCGGGGCGCCGGCGATCGACGGCACGCAGGACGACATGCGGGTCGAGGGACTTGCGCTCACGCTCGGTCAGCAGGCCGTGCAGGCCGCGTCCCGCGAGCCACTCCACCAGATCGGTCGCCACCCGATCCGCCGTGTGCCCCGCGAACAGCCGGCAGACCGGACCGTCGAAGTCCCAGAGGATGACTCGGGCACGCCTGATCGAGTCCCGCAGTTTCGCGGTCTCGTCCTCGGTGGGGGACGCCACCGGTTCCGTCTGCTTCGTCTCAGGAGTCACTAGGAGAGTGTCAGGTCCGTCGTGATGGTTTCCCAGAGGGCGTCGAACCACTTCTGGGATTCGGCCACGAACGCGGCGTCGCGCTCCCGGGTCTCCTTCTCGAAGGAGAAGAGGACGGACTTCGAGCCCAGGGCGTCGTACATGTCCAGCACCTCGCTCTCGTACTCCTCCTGGCGCTCGGTGAGGACGTAGTAACCGATCAGCGCCTCCGCGCCGTTGAGCAGGTACAGCTTCACCGGTGGTGTGAACGGCAGTGCCCGGAAGGTGACACGGACGTCGATGCCGTGCGTGGAGCGTACGGCGCGCAGGTTGTGCCGCAGTACCTGCGCCTGGGCGTTGCGCATCTCCAGCCAGCGCTGGTGGACCAGGTCGCCCTCGCCGCTCTCGACCGGGACCGGGAAGGCGAGGTTGATCTTCCGGGACGGCAGCAGGATGCGGACGTCGATCGACTCGGGGCGAAGGGTGCCCTCATGGATCAGGCGGATGGACTGCCCGAGGGCCAGCATCAGGCTCTCGGCCGTGAGACAGACCGCGTCGATGCGGACGTGCGGCGCGGAGAACGCCTCCATGAGCCGGGGCGCCAGCCCGACCACGGTCTGCTGTGGCCCCTGCCTCTCCGCTGTCGACACGGCGATCCGCGGCGGGCTCCCCCGGCTCACGTTGGTGAGCAGACCGTCCTGCTGGAGAGTGCGCAGAGCCTGGCGTACGGTGCCGCGCTCCACGCCGAACTCCTCGGCGAGCTCGGCCTGGGTGGGCAGGCGGTCGCCCGCCTTGAGCTCGCCGAGGCGGATCCGCTCCCGCAGAACCTCGGCGATCTCCTGGGGCGAGTGTCTCTTGCTGCCCTTCACGGCCACGCTCTCCTGGGTCACAACCAACCTACAACTGCCCTCCATCTGCAACAACTTGATGACAGTTGGCCCGAGTTGGCCAAGTTGGCAGAATCACTACTTCCATCCCCAGGAGCCCGTGGGCGGAAACACGTGCGACCGCTGCGTCTGTCGAGTACCAGAGGACATTCGAGTACCAGAGGTCATTCGGAGGGGGTCAGATCCGTTGCGATCGTCTCCCAGAGCGCGTCGAACCATTTCTGGGACTCCTCGGCGAAGGCCCCGTCGCGGCCGTCCCTGCTTCGGGGGAAGGGGAAGAGCATCGCCTTGTGCCCGCTGACGTCGTAGGTCCGGATCTCACCGCCCGCCGTCCCCCTCGGACGCTCACCGACCTGGTAGTAGCCGAACACCGCCTCCTCCCCGTTGAGCAGGTAGAGCTTCACCGGGGTCGTGAAGGGAAGTTCCCGGTAGGTCACGCGCACGTCGGCGACCCTGTTCCCGCCCTGCCTCGTCAGCCTCATCAGCGTGCTGCGCAGAACCCTCAACTGGCTGTCGCGCTGGTCCATCAGCTCCCGGTGGATGGCCTGCGCCCGCGGGGCGTCCGCCTCTTCGACCGGCACGGGAAAGGCCAGGGCGAGGCCGCGGGCGGGCACCAGGCAGCGGAGCCGGATCGACTCGGGGCGCAGCCGGCCCTCGTGGATCAGCCGGAGCGGTTCGGCGAGCGCCAGGATCAGGGTCTCGGCGGTGAAGCAGATGACGTCGATCAGCACGTCCCGGGTCTCGAACGCCCGCTTCAGGCAGGTGTGCAGGATCGCTGTCGTCGGCTGGGGCACATCGGGCTCGGGGACCGCCTCGGCGACCCGGGGCGGGCTGCCCTTGCCCGTGTTGCTGAGCAGTCCGTCCTGCTGGAGGATGCGCAGCGCCTGCCGCACGGTGCCGCGTTCGACACCGAACTCCTCGGCGAGCTGTGCCTGGGTCGGCAGCTTGTCGCCCTTCTTGAGCTCACCACCGCGGATACGGCCCCGCAGGGTGTCCGCGATGTCCTGAGGCGACCCCTTGTCGCTGCCGGTCACTACGTCGTTCTCCCGGGTCAGGTGCATGGCTGTGCGGTGTCCGCGGACCGGTCGGGCATGCCGGTTCCCCCCTCAACTCAGCTTCAGGTCCGTGGTGATGGTTTCCCACAGGGCGTCGAACCACTTCTGGGACTCCGTCACGAACGCGGCGTCGCGCCGGTCGGCCCCCTCCTCGAAGGAGAAGAGGAGGGACTCGGCACCCACGTCGTACACGTCCGTGGGCCCGGACTCCAGGGGCCCCTCGCGCCGGCCGATCATGTAGTAGGAGATCAGCGCCTCCACGCCGTTGAGGAGGTACAGCTTCAGCGGGGGCGTGAAGGGCAGGGCGCGGAAGGCGACGTGGACGTCGATGCCGTGCGAGTAGCGCAGCACCTGGAGGTTGTGGCGCAGGACCTGCCCCTGGGCGTTGCGCCGGGCCAGCCAGTCCTGGTGGACCGGATCGTCGTCGCTGTGGCCCTCGACCGAGATGGGGAAGGCGAGGTTGATGTCCCGGGACGGCAGCAGGATCCGGGCCTCGATCGCCTCGGGACACACACGGCCCTCGTGGATCAGGCGGAGGGGTTCGCTCAGGGCCAGCATCAGGGTCTCGGCGGTGAGACAGACCGCGTCGAACCGCACCCGCGGGGCGGCGAACGCCTCGGCCAGCCGTGGGGCCAGCGCCACCATCGTCGGCCGGGGTTCCTGCCACGTCGGCGTCGACTCGGCGATACGCGGCGGGCTGCCCTTGCTCACATTGCTGAGGAGCCCGTCCTCCTGGAGTTCCCGCAGGGCCTGGCGGACGGCACCGCGCTCCACGCCGAACTCCTCGGCGAGCTCGCCCTGGGTGGGCAGGCGGTCCCCGGCCCTGAGCTCGCCGGCGCGGATGCGTTCCCGCAGGATGTCGGCGATCTCCTGGGACGAGGGTCTCCTGCTGCCGTTCACTGCCACCTTCTCCTGGGTCACGACCAAACGCTACAACTTCGATCCATCTACGGGGAGTTGTCCGCAGGTTGTTTATAACTAGGTACCAAGTGGGGACAACTTAATTAGAGTTGGCTACCAACTCGATCAAGTTGGCGGAACATTTGCCTTCTTGTCGCCCAACCCCCGTCGCTTGACGCCCGTCCTGTCCGGCAGCCCGAAGGGGGAAAGACCGTGCCTGCCATCACTTTCATCTCCGCCGTCTTCGTTCTCGGCTTCGAGCAACTCGTCCAGTGGAAGTACGGCCCCATGGGCATCATCGGCCTGCTGCTGCTCACCATCGGCATCAAGGCCAAGAGCCCGGCCCTCAGCACCATCGGGGCCCTGGTGCTCGCCGCCCTGGTCACGCGTCCCGCGCTGTGACCGGCGAGTACCCCTGTCAGACACCGTGGGAGAGGTCAGGTCGTGAGCACCAGCTCCGAACTGATCGTCTCCCACAGTGCGTTGAACCAGAGATGTGACTGCTTCACGAACGCCGCGTCCCGCAGCCCGGCGCCCTGCTCGAAGGAGAACAGCATCGAGCGGGTGCCCTCGGCGTCGTACATCTCCAGCTGCTCATGGTCGACCTCCTCCTCGCGCCGCGTGACCGTGTAGTACGCGAAGAGCGCCTCCACGCCGTTGAGGAGGTAGAGCTTCACCGGCGGTGTGAAGGGCAGGGCGCGGAAGGTCACGTTCACGTCGATGCCGTGCGAGGAGCGCAGGGCCAGCAGGTTGTGCCGCAGGACCTGCCCCTGCGCGTTGCGGTGGGCCAGCCAGCGGCGCTGCAGCCGGCCGTGCTCGGCCGGGGCGTCCACCGGGGTCGGGAAGGCCAGTTCGATGTCCCGGGACGGCAGCAGGACACGGACGTCGACCTTGGCCGGATTCAGTTCTCCGGCGTGGATACGGCGCAGCGGCTCGCCGATGGCGAGGGTGAGGGAGATCGAGGTGAGGCACAGGGCGTCGACCTCGACGTGGGGCGCCGCGAACGCGGTCGCTATGCGCGGCGCCAGGGCCGCGGTGGTGGGCATCGGCGGGGCGCCCGGCCCGGTCGGGAGCAGGCCGGGACCTGCGCCGGGCACCGAGGCCACGGTGGCCGGGCTCCCCTTGGAGACGTTGGTGAGCAGCTGCTCCGACTGGAGGATGCGCAGCGCCTGCCGCACGGCACCGCGCTCGACGCCGAACTCGTCCGACAGCTTGGCCTGCGTGGGCATGCGCTGGCCCGGCCGCAGCACTCCGGACCTGATCCGCGCGCGCAGCTCGTCGGCCACCTCCAGGTGTGCTTTCTGTGGCCGCTGTGTCCTCTTCCGTCCATTGACGGAGGCGTGTTCCGGGTCCACAACCAAAACAGTACAACTTCCCGCCATCTTCCGGCAGTTCAAAGGTAGATGGTTATGAGACGCTTCCAAGTGGACATAAGTACAGTGAAGTTGGTCGCCAACTTAGGCAACATGGTCAAACTTCCTGAGGGGTTGGCCACCAGAACCAGTTCTGTCGACCATCGTCCCCAAGGAGGACGGCATGCCGCTGATCTACCTCGCCGTCGCCGCGCTCGCCATCGGATTCGAGCAGCTCGTCCAGTGGAAGTACGGGCCGATGGGCATCATCGCCTTCCTCGCGCTGTCCATCGGCATCAAGGCCAAGAACACCATGATCAGCGGTATCGGCGCGGTGATCCTCGTCATGCTGCTGGCCCAGTAGGGACCAGGTTCGGCTGATCGGGCTCCCTTCCGGAGGGGAGCCGGGAGCCCGGTCGGTCAGCACAGCCACAACTTCACATCGACAACCGAACAGCGATCGCACAGCCACAACTGAAGAACAACCACAACCACAACCGCACAGCTCGCTACGGATGAGCAGACCTGTCGTCGGCCGGGAGGAGGTTCAGAAGGTGTCCGGGCACCAAGGTCGCCTGGACGTACGCAGCAGGGCGTCGGCCACCAAGGCGGCGCCCGCTCGCTCTTCCCGGACCCGGCCCAGCGCGGCGAGCCGCACCGCGGACTCGTCGCCCAGCCAGAGGCAGCCCAGGTCGGCGATGTCGAGGGAGAGTTCGGCGGCGGCCGTGGTCGGCGTGCACGAGGACCCGCCCGCGGACGCCTCCAGCCGGTACCGCCCGCCCGTCAGCCCGCCCGCGTCCACGACCTCGATCACCAACGCCCCCTGCCCCTCGTACGTCCGCGCCTCCAGCGCCCGTACGACGTCCAGGATCCGCACCCACAACCAGTCCGCGTGCGAGGTGACCCCGGCGGACCGCGGATCGGGCAGGAGGAACGGCAGCAGGTCGTCGGGGGCCCGCCAGTTGCTCTTCACCGTCATGACCCAGTCGATCGAGCACAGATAGCGCCACAGCGCGCGCTCCGCATCCGGGGTCACCGCGATCAGCCACTGGACGCTCGCCGTGTTCAACGGCTGCTTCTTGCCCTCGCTCCAGTGGTCGTCCGCCGTGTACGACGCCAGCCCCTGGACCTCGCCGCCCGCCGAGCGGTACACGGCGAAGAAGGGGTCGGTCCACGGGACCCTGTCCAGGCGCAGCGCCCCCGTGTTGACCTGCCACCACCGCTCGTCCCGGTCCACGGCACCCGGCTGCGCGCGGCGCACCCGCTCGAACAGCTCCGGGCCCGTCTTGCGTACGTCCGCCCCGTCCACGATGTCGATACGGCCGCCGTCCTCGGGACCGGCCCACCTCGGGTCGAGGCCGGTCCGGGGGACGTCGACCGTCCACTGGGTCGTCCAGGTGGCGGGGCCGAAGCCGTAGCGGCCGTAGATCGGGTACTCGGCGGCGATCAGGGTGGCGACGACGTCGCCGCGGTCCTTCGCGGCCGCCAGGTCGTGGTCCATCATGCGGGTGAGCAGGCCGCGGCGGCGGTGGGTGGGGGTGACGGTGACGTTCGAGATGGCGTCGGCGGGGACGGGGGCGCCGCCGACCGCGGTGATCTCCTGCGCGAAGGATCGGAAGGTGGCCACGCAACGGCCGGCGTCGAAGGCGCCGAGGGTGCGGGGGAGGTCGATGTACGAGCCGCGGTCCGCGATCTCCTCGGCCGAGACGTAGGGGGTGCGCAGGAAGCCGGTGTTCACGGCCCTGATCCAGTCGGGGACGTCGGCCTCGGTGATCGGCCGGACGTCGATGTGGGGTTCGGGACGGCTCATGGCGCCACGGTAGGTGGGCGGGCGGCGGGGGTGCTCCCGATTTTCCTCGCCCCCGCCGCCCCTACCCGTCCCATCCCCTGAAGGGGCTCCGCCCCCTGGACCCCCATCGGCCTGCGGCCTCGTCCTCAAACGCCGGACGGGCTGAGAGTGCCCGCACGGCACTGAGAGATCCTGCGGCTACGTCAGCAGGTCGTCGACCACGGCCTCGCCGTCCCGGTAGCGCCGGGCGATCTCGCCGCTGCAGTCGTCCGCGGTCCGCTGCAGGCGTTGGCGGCGGCGGGACACCTGCTGCTCGTACCGGACGAGCCGTCCCATCGCGGTGTTCAGTTCGACGTCCGTGCGCGCCTCCAGGTCCGACAGTTCCACCTCGGCCAGCATGTCGGCCGCCAGCCGCCGGTACTCCTCGCTCTGCGGGGTGCCCAGGGTCACATGGCGGGCGGAGGAGCGGTGGCGGGCCGGGGCGTCGGTCAGGATCTCCGAGAGGCGCTCCACGACGGACGCCGCGCCCGCCGGGGAGCGCCGCGCCAACTCCGCCCGCAGGATGTCGATCCGCCCCTGCAGCAGCCGGCGTACATAACTCAGGTCCGCCTCGTCGCTCTGCGCGTCCCGGCGCAGGGTGCGCAGCTCTGGCAGGCTGAGCACGGCCAGATCGTGCTCGGGCGGATCCGCGGGCAGCCTCGGATCCGCTCCCGGGCCCGGATCGTCCGCGGTGCGCTGTGTGGGCGGCCGGAGGCCGGCCGGCTGGCCCGCGTGGTTCAACACGACAGCCCCAGGGGGCTGCCCGGTACTCGGTGTGCTCATATGCCTCTACCGTCCCCTCGACCGGCGTGTGGAAGCATGGTGCCATCCCAAGTGGCCGCTATGTGACCGAGTGCCCATGAACAGCCCCAGATGGGGGCTTAAGGATCAAAAAAGAGTCCCTCCAAAGGAGCCCCGGACAGGGCCCGAGCAGGGCTCTTGACCAGCGGGACCCACGCGCACGGCATGATGGCGGCATGCGAGCTGTGGTGCAGAGGGTGGACGGCGCGAGTGTGGTCGTGGACGGGGAGACCGTCGGCGAGGTCGTGGGCGAAGGGCTGTGCGTCCTCGTCGGCGTCACACACGAGGACACCAAGGAGAAGGCGGCCCAACTGGCCCGCAAACTCTGGTCGATCCGCATGCTGAACGACGAGAAGTCATGCAGCGACATCGACGCCCCGCTCCTCGTCATCAGCCAGTTCACCCTCTACGGCGACGCCCGCAAGGGGCGCAGGCCCACATGGAACGCCGCCGCCCCCGGCGATGTCGCCGAGCCGCTCGTCGACGAGGTCGTCGCCCAACTCCGCGCCCTGGGGGCGACGGTGGCGACGGGCCGGTTCGGCGCCCAGATGCGGGTGGCGCTGACGAACGACGGCCCGTTCACGGTGCTGCTGGAGATCTAGGGCCGCTCCCCGCGCGGTCAGAACCAGTGCAGGCAGTGCGGGGGCCGGTCGGCGCGGAAGAGGGCGTCCGCGCGGGTGGCCGCGTCCGGGTGGTGGGACCGGATGTGCCCGGCACGCACGAGTGTGCTCGGGGTGGTGCCGCCGAGGTAGACCGAACCCAGGTCGCGCACGTCCAGGGACAGGTCGGGGTCCCGGTCCGTCGGGACGCAGTCGGCCTTGCCGTCCCGGACGGTCAGCAGGTAGCGGCCGTGCTCGCCGAGGAACGGGTCCTCGACGTCGAGGACGAGCTCGCCGTCCGTGAACCAGCCGCGCGCGGTCAGCGCACGCGGTACGTCCAGCAGCCGTACCCAGAGCCAGTCCATGTCGCCGCCCACCTCGCCGCCGCGGAAGTCCGCGAGCTGCCAGCGCAGCGGGTGCTGGGGCGGGACGTGCTGGAACACGACCTGGGAGACCAGGTCGTGGCCGAGCACGAACCGGGCCAGGGCCGTGAAGACGGCGTCGTCGCCGGCGATGGTCTCGTCGACCGTCAGGGTGCCGGACTCGACCGCGTAGCTGGCGTACCCGTCCGGGACACCGTCGGCGTCCCGGTGGACGGCGACGTGGCGCGGCGCCGGTGAGATCGGGGGCTGCCCCGCACGCAGGGCCCACCAGCGGTGCGGCCGGGACAGCGCGCCGGGCTGGGCGCGGCGGTACCGGTCGTAGACCTCTTCCAGGAGCTCGCCGCATTCGGCCCGCCGCAGCACCTCGACGGAGCCGTCGTCCGAGCCGGTCGCCGGTGCGCCGGCCACCGTGCGCGCCCGGGGAGCGGAGAGGGCGGCCCGGTGGCGCGGCACCGTCAGCCGCGTCGTGTAGGTCGCCGGTCCGTAGCCGAACCTGCCGTAGATCGTGGCCTCTGAGGCCAGCAGCACGGAGAGGAACTCCCCGCCGGCCCGCAGCTCGGTGAGCTGATGCCGCATCATCGCGCTGAGCACGCCCTGGCGCCGGTGCGAGGGCAGGACGCCGACGGCGGTCACCCCGGGGGCCGGGGCGAGGGTCTCACCGGGCAGGGTGAGCTCGAAGGAGTGCGTGGCGGCGGTGCCGACGGGCCGCCCGTCCGCCGTCAGGGCGAGCAGGCAGCGGTCCGTTTCGAGCGCCGACCACCAGAGCCCGCCGCCCTCGACCGGGGTTTGCGGGAACTGTCCGAACGCGGCATGGAGCGTGTCGACGAAGACGTCGAGATCCTTGTCGGTGGTGGGACGTATCTCCATCGCTGCCGCCGCCTCCTCGGGATGCCGGCACCACGACTGGCGGTGCCGGGACACCATGCAGCGTCGGCCCCTGCCCCGGTCAACCGAATTACGGCTCGACGACCACTTCCTGCGCCGCCGCCGTCTCTCCGGCCAGGAGCCGCGCGTCCACCGGCACGTTCCGCTTGACCAGTGCGAGCGCGACCGGGCCCAGCTCGTGATGGCGGACCGACGTCGTGATGAAACCGATCTTGCGACCGTCGGGGCCCTCGTCGGCCAGCTGGATCTCCGTGCCGTGCGCGGGCAGATGGACCTCGCTGCCGTCCAGGTGCAGGAAGACCAGCCGACGCGGCGGCTTGCCGAGGTTCTGGACGCGGGCGACCGTCTCCTGGCCGCGGTAGCAGCCCTTCTGCAGATGCACCGCGGTGCCGATCCAGCCCAGCTCGTGCGGGATGGTGCGGTGGTCGGTCTCGAAGCCGAGGCGGGGCTGGTGGTGTTCGACGCGCATGGCCTCGTACGCCAGGAGTCCGGCCGCCGGGCCCGCCTTCCCGGCGTACGACTCCAGTTCGGCGCGCGGGAGGAACAGATCACGGCCGTACGCCGTCTCGCGTACGACGGCGTTCTCGGGCACCTCGGCGATGGATCCGGCGGGCAGGTGCACGACCGCGAACTCGGCGGTCCGGTCGGCGACTTCGACCTGGTAGAAGAACTTCATCGACTCCAGGTACGCGATCAGCGCGTCCTGGGTGCCCGGCTCGACATGGGCCCAGACGGTCGTGCCGTCGTCCACCAGGTACAGCGCGTGTTCGATGTGGCCGTTCGCGGAGAGGATCAGCGCCTCGGTGGACTCGCCCACCGGGAGGTCGCTGACGTGCTGGGTGAGCAGCAGATGCAGCCAGCTCAGCCGGTCCTGGCCGGTGACGGCGACGACCCCGCGGTGCGAGAGGTCGACGAAACCGGTGCCGTCGGCGAGGGCGCGCTGCTCGCGGAACAGTTCGCCGTAGTGGGCGGCGACGCCTTCGTCCACGCCCTCGGCGGGCACGGCGCCGGGCAGGGTCAGCAGGGGGCTCTTCATACGCCTAAGCCTACGACTCGGTAGTTGAACCCTTCAGAGAGCAGTCCTTGCAACGGCCGAAGATCGCGAAGTGCTTCATGTCGGTCTCGAAGCCGAAGGTCCGGCTCAGCTTGGCCGTGAACTCGGCGGCCACCTGGACGTCCGCCTCGATGACGTTCTGGCAGTCCCGGCAGACCAGGTGCATGTGATGGTGGCGGTCGGCCAGGTGATACGTCGGGGCGCCGTGCCCCAGATGGGCGTGGCTGACCAGCCCGAGCTCCTCCAGGAGCTCCAGGGTCCGGTACACGGTGGAAATGTTGACCCCCGACGCCGTCTTCCTCACTTCCACGAGGATGTCGTCGGGGGTCGCGTGCTCCAGGGTGTCCACAGCTTCGAGGACAAGCTGGCGCTGCGGCGTCAGCCGGTAGCCGCGCTGCCTGAGGTCGCTCTTCCAGTCGGTGCTCACCACACTGGAAGTCTAGGACTACTTGAAGAAAGCGATGCCGTCGTCCGGCATGTCGTCGGGCAGGGCCTTGGCCCAGCGCTCGACCTCCTCCGGGGTGACGACCTTCTTCAGGTGCGCCGACATGTAGGGGCGCAGCTCGACCTCGGGGGTCTGCTTCTCGCCGACCCACATCAGGTCGCTCTTGACGTAGCCGTACAGCCGCTTGCCGCCGGTGTAGGGGCCGGAGGCGGCCGTGCGCGCCACCGCGTCCGTCACCAGGTCGATCTGGGGCTTCTTGTCGGCGAGCTCGCCGTACCAGATCTCGACGACGCCGTCGTCGCGGACCATCGTCACCTCGACCTTGCGGTCGGCGTCGATGCGCCAGAAGCCGTGCTCGGACTCCAGCGGCCGCACCTTGTTGCCGTCGTTGTCCAGCACCCAGGTGTGGGACCGGTACTCCAGGAAGTCCCGGCCGTCGTGCGTGAAGGCGACCTCCTGTCCGAAGTTGCACTTCTCGGAGCCGGGGCTGCGTTCATTACTGTCTCCGACAGGGGCGTGCACACCCGCGCCCACCCAGTTGCCGAGCAGGAAGGCGAGGGGGACGAGGTCCTTGTGGAGGTCGGACGGGATCTCGATCATGAGCAGCTCAGAAGTCTCGTACGTCGGTGATGGCGGTCAGCGCTGGCCCTGGTACAGCTTCTTCACGGTCAGTCCGGCGAAGGCGAGAACGCCGACGCAGACCAGGACCAGCAGGGCTTCGAAGAAGATCTCCACGGGGTGCTCCTCGATTGAGCGTGGGGAATGCTTTGCGTACACAGGGCCGGGCCCCAGCTTACGCGGCCGGGGCCCGGCCCTCTGTGTGAGGTACGCCCTCGCGGGCTCAGCCGAGCAGCTGGCTCTGGAGCGTCACGGTCTGCTGGAAGGGCACCGCCCGCGCGCTGCCCTTCCTGGACTGGACGATCACGCCGATCACGTCGCCGGCCGACAGGTACGCCTGGCGGACCTGCTCGGCGCCGTACGGCTCGGCCTCGACGTAGGCGACCCGGAGCGACTCGCCGGGCCAGGGCAGTTCCGAGAAGTCCTCGTCCTGGGCGGAGGTCTCGGTGCCGCGGACCCGGTAGGCGGGGCTGCCGTAGACGGCGACGTCGGCGATCAGCTCGTCCACGACGGCCGCGGTGTCGAACTGGAGCAGGTAGATCCGGGTGTGCGTGCCGTCCTGGGTGGTCCAGCCGCGGGCGGCGACGTGCCGCAGGCCGCGGTCGACGAGCTCCTGGCGGAACATGTCACGTTCCACCTTGTCGGCGTACTCCGCGAGGAAGTCCTTCGTCGCCAGCCAGCCGTCGTCGCCGCGCAGCACCTTGTCCTGCCTGGCCCCCTCGGGCGCGGGCAGCAGCAGGGCACGCAGGTCGGCGTAGTGGGTGCCGGCCTTGTTCTCCGGGGCGAAGGGCCCCGGGCTGCCGGAGGGCAGCGGCGGCCCGGTGAGCGTCGGGTACTCCCACCGCCCGTCCGACTCCGTCGCCAGACCCGGCACGTCGGTGCGCTCCATGCGCGTGATCCCGTACGCCGTGCCCGCGCCGACCGCTGCGAAGACGACGACGGCGGCGGTCCAGCGCAGCGCCGCGCGCAGGACGCGGCGGTCCTTCCGAGCCGGGGGTTCCACCTGGGGTGCTGCGGAGGGCGGTGGTGGTACGGCCGTCGTCAGGTCCGGCGGCAGGGCCGGCGGCAGGTACGGGGGTGTGGCTGGTGGTGCGTCTGCCGGGTGCGGCGGGACGACGGTGTGCTGCTGCTCGCTCATATCGCCTTCCCCGGCTCTGTGATGCGGTCGAGCTGCGTGGCGAGCAGCGACGCGGCCCCCTTGGCGTCGAGTGGCCTGATGCCATCCGCTGTGGCGGTGACCAGGACGTCTCCGACGTAGGCGGTGCAGTACATGCTTTCGAGGTCCTCGTCGACGTCCTTGGGCGGCAGGAAGCATCTGGCGTCCTTGTGCCCCTTGACCTTCGGGCCCTCGCGGAAGATGTCCAGGGCGTCGAGGAACTCGCTCTCGAACGTCGACGTGTCCCGGACGGCCGCCCGGCTCTCCAGCCGGCTCAGCACGATGCTCACGGTGTAGGTGTCCTTGACGTCGTCCTCGTAGTAGCTGGTGCCCTCCGTGTTGAAGTAGCTGCGCATCGCCATGCCCTTGATGGGCCGCTTGTCCATCTGCTTCTGCAGCTCACGGCGCTGGGAGCGGGGCAGGTCGCGCAGCGACTCCTTGCGCAGGGCCGTGGCCTGGGCACCGCTGAGCTGCGCGTCCGAGCCGAACTCACCGAGGTCCGGACCCCGCACCCAGCCGTCGGTGCCGTACGGCACGAGCATCCCGGCGAGCCCGGAAGCGGACGCCGCCTTCTCGTCGTCGGCCTTGTCCGCCGCCGGGAACCTCCACACTGGTGCGCCCGCGTCCCGGTCGGCGTCCCGCACGGTGACGACCGTGAAGCCGACCCCGGCGACGACCGCCCCGGCCAGGAGCAGGGAACCGGCGACGACGGCGATACGGCCCCGGCGGAGGGGCTTCCTGGCGGTGGCGGGCGGATCGGCCTGCGGCGCGTCCTGCGTGGGGTCGGCGGGCTGTGCCGTCGGCTCCGTCGCGTTCTGGTTCTCGCTCACAGGCGCCCCATCTGCCGCTGGGCCAGATCCATGATCCTCTTCTTGCTGACCGGCTCGTCGGCGTAGACCCAGATCTGCATGGCGATGTCGCCGCGCCAGGCGTGCGCCTCCGCGCTGTACACCGGGAGGTAGCCGGCCTCGGCCTCGGGCTTGTTGTGGACGTACGCCATACCGTCCCCGGTGCCCGGGACGGGCCAGCTGTCGGTGGAGTCCTCGTCCGCCGCCCAGTACTGGTCGTTGTCGGTGGTACCAGGGGCCGAGACCCGCTCCTCCTGCCGGAACTGGACCAGCCGGATCTCCACGGTGTACGAGCTGCCGACCTGCCAGCCGGTGACGGCCGCCCGGCGGAACTCGTCACTGACGAGCTCGGTGAACATCACGTCGGGCTTTTCGTAGTTGCCGGCGAACGAGGCCATGTCCTGCCAGCCGTCGAGGCCCGACAGCCACTCCAGGTCCTTCGCCCCGGCCGGCTTCCTCAGCAGCAGTTTGCGCAGGTCGCCGTCGGTCTTGACCCGACGGTCCCGCGCGGCCGACAGCGGCTCGGGCGCCTCGCCCGCGGACTGCTTCAGCGTCGGCTGGGAGAGCGAGGGCAGCTTGGTGGGCTCCCGGTCGGCCTGCACGAGGTAACCGGCGCAGGTCCCCGCGACGAGCCCGAGCACGACCGACCCGGCGATCAGCAGGGCCGTGCGCCCACGACGGCGAGGCAGGGGCGTGGCCTCGCCTCTTTCTTCAGGTACATCCAAGACGTCCCCCCACGGAACGTGAAGCGCGCATTCCGTATGCGCGCGCACAGGAGACCCATGGCCCACGCCTCAGGTTGCAGGGGAGTTGATTACGATTCGGCCATGGCGAAGAAGCTGGTGATCAAGGTGACGGCGGGGGCCGACGCCCCCGAACGCTGCTCACAGGCGTTCACGGTCGCGGCGGTGGCGGTGGCCAGCGGCGTCGACGTCTCGGTCTGGCTGACCGGCGAGTCCGCGTGGTTCGCCCTCCCGGGCCGCGCCGCCGAGTTCGAACTCCCGCACGCGGCCCCGCTCCCCGACCTGATCGACTCCGTCCTCGCGACCGGCCGCCTCACCCTGTGCACCCAGTGCGCGGCCCGCCGGGACATCACGGAGAAGGACGTCATCGAGGGCGTACGGATCGCGGGCGCGCAGGTCTTCGTCCAGGAGGCACTCGGGGACGGGACGCAGGCGCTCGTCTACTGAGACGGCCGGGCCCAGCGGCGACAGGTCCTATCGGGGCCGCTTCCTGCCGTCCAGCTCGTCCCACCACTCGTCGGACTTCGGGTCGCCGGAGGGGTCGTCCCACCAGCGGTCCTCCGGGCCCCGCCGGTTGGCGACCATCGCGGCCAGCGGCGGGATGACCATGGCCACCACGCACATGCCCACGGCCACCGGAACCGACCAGAGGCGCACGACGCCCCAGGCCAGGACGAAGAGCGTGATGCACGTCCCCATCATGGCGAAGTAGACGTGCCGTCGCCGCGCGTACATGACTTCAGGGTAGGCCGGAACAGACCGAAGGGCCGCACCCCGGGCGTCCAACCCACGGGGTACGGCCCTTCGACCGATCAGGATGTTCCTCAGACCGCGATCGCGACCTCGGCCAGGCCGCCCTGCTCGGCGACGACCGTGCGGTCGGCGGTGGCGCCGGGGACCAGGGCCCGCACGGTCCAGGTGCCCTCGGCCGCGTAGAAGCGGAACTGGCCCGTGGCGGAGGTGGGGACCTCCGCGGTGAACTCGCCGGTCGAGTCCAGCAGGCGGACGTAACCGACGACGGGCTCGCCGTCCTTCGTCACCTGGCCCTGGATCGTGGTCTCACCGGGCTTGATCGTCGAGGCGTCCGGGCCGCCGGCCTTCGCTCCACACATGTCTTTCTCCAAGAGGGGTCTGACCGGAGGAAGGCCGGTCGGGATTTGCGGGTCTGCTCGCTTGCTGCGATGGCTTGCTGCTGGTCCTACTTGTTGGCGCCGAGCTCGATCGGAACGCCGACCAGGCTGCCGTACTCGGTCCAGGAACCGTCGTAGTTCTTGACGTTCTCCACACCGAGCAGCTCGTGCAGGACGAACCAGGTCAGCGCGGAGCGCTCGCCGATACGGCAGTAGGCGATGGTGTCCTTCGCCAGGTCGACCTGCTCGTCGGCGTAGAGCTCCTTGAGCTCGTCGTCCGACTTGAAGGTGCCGTCGTCGTTGGCGTTCTTCGACCACGGGATGTTGCGGGCGGACGGGACGTGGCCCGGACGCTGCGACTGCTCCTGCGGCAGGTGGGCCGGGGCGAGCAGCTTGCCGGAGAACTCGTCGGGCGAGCGCACGTCGACCAGGTTCTGCGAGCCGATCGCGGCGACGACGTCGTCACGGAAGGCGCGGATGGACTTGTCCTGGGCCTTGGCCTTGTAGTCGGTCGTGGCGCGCTCGGGCACGTCCTCGACCAGCTCGCGGGCGTCCAGCTCCCACTTCTTGCGGCCGCCGTCGAGAAGCTTGACGTTGTCGTGGCCGTAGAGCTTGAAGTACCAGTAGGCGTACGACGCGAACCAGTTGTTGTTGCCGCCGTAGAGGATCACCAGCGTGTCGTTGGCGATGCCCTTGGCCGACAGCAGCTTCTCGAAGCCCTCCTGGTCGACGAAGTCCCGGCGGACCGGGTCCTGGAGGTCCTTGGTCCAGTCGATACGGATCGCGTTCCTGATGTGGTTCTTCTCGTAGGCGGACGTGTCTTCGTCCACCTCCACGATCGCGATGCTCGGGTTGTCCAGGTTCTCCTGGACCCAGTCGGCGTCTACCAGGACGTCGCTGCGGCTCATGCTCTTCTCTCCTCCGGGGCAGTTACGGCGGGGCGTGCGAGTGTGAGGGGTGCGCGCTCAAGGCCGAGACGACGCACCTGTGCCCTGGTCAGGGCAGCGGGGAAACGCAGAAGTCGGAGCTTCCGCTCAGAAGGGGCGACAGAGCATGGCGGCAACGCGGCAGAGGTCTACTGCCCGCCGCTTCGTGAGATCCGCCTGACGCTTCATGGGCTCGATCGTAGGGACGGACATGCGGGCGTGTCACCGGCGTGTCGCATAGTGAGACGAGATTGTCCGGGATTCGGGAAGGGAGGACCGCCGAGGCCGGTCCCGCACGGTTCCCGGGCGGATGTATCGGCGGTCACACCTACGGTACGGACGGCTCCGTCTCGCCAGTTGGACGCGGGGCGTCCATCACGGCCCTAGCCGTACTACCCGGCGAGGCGGACGTCGGAACCCTTCACCGTGATCTCGACGCCGTTCTTCGCCGCCTGGA
Source organism: Streptomyces sp. NPDC057623 (assembly GCF_042800355.1). Lineage (NCBI taxonomy): Bacteria > Bacillati > Actinomycetota > Actinomycetes > Kitasatosporales > Streptomycetaceae > Streptomyces > Streptomyces sp. NPDC057623. The sequence goes on along the minus strand of NZ_JBHVGZ010000043.1, from coordinate 35,481 downwards.
CCTTGTCGAGCTGGATGCCGCCGGGGAGACCGTCGATCTTCTGCTCGAAGTCGGTGATCGCGCGGGCCTTGTTCTCGGCGATGGCGGCGCTGCCGAAGTTCGGCAGGGTGTCGGCGTGCACCTTCACGGTGTCGCCCTCGGTGGTGACCGAGCTCAGGACGTAGACCGGGTCCGGCAGCTTGGTGCCCAGGACGGTGGCCTCGACGGCGACCTTGATCTTGCCGTTGCCCCCGTCCGACAGGCCGATGACGCTGGCGCTGACGCCCGGGGCGACCTCGGTGGGCTCGGACTTGGCGGTCTTCAGCAGCTCGGCGTAGGTGATGGACGCGGTGCCCGTGGCGGTGGCCGCGGTGGCGGAGCTGTAGTCGCCGGAGAACTCGACGCCCTTCATGCTGGCGGTGAGGTCGTCGATCCGGATCGTCTTGCCGTCTGTGCCGGTGGCGGCCTCGTAGTCCTTGATGCCGACCTCGACGTCGTCCAGTGAACCGCCGGCGACCTGCGTCAGGAACGGGAAGCCCTTGATGGACACGTCCGGGGCGGCGGCGAGGTTCTCGGAGGTCTGGAGCTTGCCGGCCGCCTCGTCCTCGGCGAACCCCACGGCGATGCGGTCGGCCAGTACGAAGAGGCCGCCCAGGATCACGACGGTTATCAGCAGTATCCGAAGGGCTCGCATGTCGTGGTGTTCCCCCACCTCAGAGTCATCAAGGACGACGAGCCTAACTCTGCGGAAGACCTGACCCGGCGAATTGTCGATCACCTGTGACAGCAAGACATTTCTCGCCCCCGCCGCCCCTACCCGTCCCATCTCCGGGGGCTGCCGCCCCCAGACCCCCGCTTCGGCCCTGAAGGGGCCTCGTCCTCAAACGCCGGACGGGCTGAAAGGATGGGACGGGCAGGGGCGGCGGGGGCGAGGAAACCCCGGTCTCAGGCCAGTGCCCGTCCCAGCAAGTACACCGCCGGCGCAGCGGCCGCCAACGGCAGCGCGACGCCCGCCGTGAAGTGCACGAACCGCGACGGATAGTCGTAGGCGGCCACCCGGTGCCCGATCAGCGCACACGCCGCGCCCCCCGCCCCGAGCAGCGCCCCACCGGACCCCACACCCGTCATCGCACCGACCACGCCCCCCGCACCCGCGCCCGCGAGCAGCGCGACCACCACGGAGACCGGCGTCGGCAACGGCAACGCACGGACCAGCACCGCGACGGCGACCGCCACCGCGCCCACACTCACCGCGTCCGCCTCGGCCGCGAGATAGCCGCCCGCGATGATCGACAGCGCCGCCGAGGCCACCGTCGCCATCAGCCCGTACATCCGCTCGTCCGGATCGGCGTGCGAACGGAGCTGGAGAACCAGGGTCAGCAGCACCCAGACCCCCAGCGTGCCGAGGATCGCCGCCGGGGCACGGCCGGACGCCAGCAGCGCGACGTCCGCCGTCAGCGCCCCCGCGAAGGCCAGCGCGATGCCCTGCCGGGCGGGCCACATGCCGTTCAGCCGGAACCAGCCCGCCGCCGTCACGGCCTGGAGGGCGACCAGAGGGACGAGCAGGGCGTACGACCCGATCGCCGCGGCGCCCGAGAGCAGCAGCCCCAGCAGCGCCGTGAGCCCGGCCGGCTGGATCCCCGGCTCGATGATCGGGGAACGGCCCTCCAGCCGGGCCCGCTGGGCGTCCGTGATGCGGGCGTTGCCGGCGACGGTCGCGGGACCGTACCCGGAGTCCTCACCCGCCTCCGCTTCCGGTTCCGGCTCGGACTGCGGGTGCGGACGGGGCGCCTGGGCGTGGGACTGCGGAGCGTGGGGCTGCTGGGGGTATGCCTGCGCGTGCGGCTGAGCCTGGGACCCGCGGTCCCACCCCTGCCCCGCCCCGCCGTACCCGGCGTACGCGCCCACTCCGGGCGTCCCCGCGCCCTGCGACGGCAGATAGGACGTCTCCGCCGCCGAGCCCGGTGCCGCCGGCGGCTGCACGTGCGTCTCCCAGGTCTGGCCCTGCCACTGCTGCGTGTACTGCTGGGCGGCGGCAGGCTGGTCGTCGTACGCCTGCTGCCCGGGCCACGCCTGCTGGTTCTGCTGCTGAGCGGGTTGCTGCGCGGGCTGCTGGTACGGGTCGTACCCCTCGTACCCCTGATACGGCTGGTCGGTCATCGTCACCCTCCTGCGAACGGCGGGAGCACCTCGACCGTGCCGCCGTCGGCCAGCCGTACCGTCTCATGTTCGCGGGTGCCCACGGGGTCACCGTCGACGAGGAAGGAGCATCGCAGCAGGACGCGCACGAGTTCACCGGGGTGTCGCTCGCGGGCGGCGTCGAGCGCCTCGGCGAGCGTGGCCGCGTCGAACGGCTCCTCGGCGATCCCGGCCGCGGCCTTCGCGGCGGCCCAGTAGCGCACCGTGACCTTTGGCATCGGGTTCCTCAATCGATCGGCTGTGTACCCCGTCAGGCTAGCCGCCCTGTGCGACGGCCCAGCCCCCGATGCGGGCCAGCAGCGCGTCGCCGACCGCGTGCTCGGCGTGGCCCATGCCGGGCTCCAGCCAGAGTTCACCGTGGTCACCGGCCGCCTCGGCCAGCATGCGGGGGTGGTCGAGGGGGAAGTAGCCGTCCCGGTCGCCGTGCACGATCAGCAGGGGGGTGGGAGCGATCCGCGGCACGGCCTCCACCGGGGAGAGCGGGACCGGACTCCACTCACGGTGGTGGATCCGCGTACGGAATCCGTAGCGGCCCACCAGGCGGCCCTCTGGGCGGGTCACCAGCCAGTGGAGCTTCCGCATCGGAGCCGTGCCCCGGTAGTACCAGCGGGCGGGCGCACTCACGGACACCACCGCGTCCGAGTGCGCTCCTGCGCGCCTTTCGCGCCCCTCGCGCCCCTCGCGCTCCGAACCGTCCGGGCGGTGGAGCGCCGCGTGCCGCAGCACCACCGAGCCGCCCATGGAGAAGCCGACGGTCGCCACGCGCGCGTGCCCGAGTTCACGGGCCCAGCGCACCGCGGCCGCGAGGTCGAGCACCTCGCGGTCCCCGACCGTCGAACGGCCACCGGAGGCTCCGTGACCGCGGAAGGAGAAGGTGACGACGGCCCCGTGCCGGGTGAGGGCCGCCACCACCCGTCGCACATGCGGCCGGTCCGCATCGCCGGTGAAGCCGTGGGCGACGACGAACACCAGGTCACCGGCAGATGGACGCGAGGAGTCGTATACAACCTCACCCGGGTCGTATACGGAATCGATCGTCACGCCGTCGTCCGTGTGCAGAAACGTCCGCAAAGGTGTACGTCTGGTTGTCTCAGAGTGCGGACGAACCGTGGATCGTGCCACATGACCTGCCGGACCGTTGCTCATGTGGGCTATTCTGCTGGGCAGAGGACTCGGGCAGCGTAGCCCCCGGGTCCTTTTGTGCTTTCGGAAGCGTTGTATACGGCGCGGGAAACCGCAGGTGTACGGGGCCTTCGGGATCGCAGAGCAGTTCCGTACCGCACACGTCCTCGCAGGGACCGAGGAGGAACCAGACGTATGAGTTCTCTGCTGCTCCTGACCAACGCCCTCCAGCCGTCGACGGAGGTGCTCCCGGCACTCGGCCTGCTGCTGCACAACGTGCGCGTGGCTCCGGCGGAAGGCCCGGCGCTCGTCGACACCCCCGGTGCCGACGTCATCCTGATCGACGGCCGCCGCGACCTCCCGCAGGTGCGCAGCCTGTGCCAGCTCCTGCGCTCGACCGGCCCCGGCTGCCCGCTCGTTCTCGTCGTCACCGAGGGCGGCCTCGCCGCCGTCACCGCCGACTGGGGCATCGACGACGTCCTCCTCGACACCGCCGGGCCCGCCGAGGTCGAGGCGCGGCTGCGGCTCGCGATGGGGCGCCAGCAGATCGTCAACGACGACTCCCCGATGGAGATCCGCAACGGCGACCTCTCGGTCGACGAGGCGACGTACAGCGCCAAGCTCAAGGGGCGGGTCCTCGACCTCACCTTCAAGGAGTTCGAGCTCCTGAAGTACCTCGCCCAGCACCCCGGCCGCGTCTTCACGCGCGCGCAGCTGCTCCAGGAGGTCTGGGGCTACGACTACTTCGGTGGCACCCGGACCGTCGACGTCCACGTACGACGGCTGCGCGCCAAGCTCGGCCCCGAGCACGAGTCCCTCATCGGGACCGTCCGGAACGTCGGTTATCGATTCGTTACGCCCGAGAAGGTCGAGCGGGCCGCCGAGGAGGCGAAGGCCAAGGCGGGCCAGGCAAAGCCGGAGGATGCGGACGAGACGACCGCCCTGGACGGCGTCGAGATCCGGGCCGAGGCCTAGAAAGACGCGGCGAGCGCTCGGGCAGGGCGCCCTCGGCATTGCTTTCGCACAGAAGAGCGACCGTCCAGCCAGTGGGAAGCTCCTTCACGCCCTGCCCAGAGCGGGTCCATCCGCGTAGACTCCGCGCGTGGCCAAGGTGACTCGGGATGACGTGGCGCGGCTGGCAGGGACTTCGACTGCTGTTGTCAGTTACGTCATCAACAACGGACCCCGGCCGGTCGCCCCGGCCACGCGCGAGCGTGTCCTCGCCGCGATCAAGGAGCTGGGGTACCGGCCCGACCGGGTCGCCCAGGCGATGGCCTCGCGGCGCACGGACCTCATAGGCCTGATCGTGCCGGACGCCCGCCAGCCCTTCTTCGGCGAGATGGCACACGCGGTCGAATGGGCCGCCGCCGAGCGCGGAAAGATGGTCCTCGTCGGCAACTCCGACTACGTCGGCGAGCGCGAGGTCCACTATCTGCGGGCGTTCCTCGGGATGCGCGTCTCGGGGCTCATCCTCGTCTCGCACGCCCTGAACGACCTGGCCGCCGCCGAGATCGAGGCCTGGGACGCCCGGGTCGTCCTCCTCCACGAGCGGCCCGAGGCCATAGACGACGTCGCCGTCGTCACCGACGACCTGGGCGGCGCCCAGCTCGCCGTACGCCACCTCCTGGAGCACGGCTACGAGTACGTCGCCTGTGTGGGCGGCATCGCGGAGACCCCGACGGTCGGCGACCCGGTCTCCGACCACGTCGAGGGCTGGCGGCGCGCCATGGCAGAGGCCGGGATCCCCACCGAGGGACGGCTCTTCGAGGCGCCGTACAACCGCTACGACGCGTATCGCATAGCGCTCGACATCCTGTCCGGGCCCGACCGCCCGCCGGCGGTCTTCTGCTCCACCGACGACCAGGCCATCGGTGTGCTGCGCGCGGCGCGGGAACTCCGCCTGGATGTGCCGGGGCAGCTCGCGGTCGCCGGCTTCGACGACATCAAGGAAGCGGCACTGGCGGATCCGCCGCTGACGACGATCGCGTCGGACCGGTCGGCGATGGCACGGGCCGCGGTCGACCTGGTCCTCGACGACGGTCTGCGGGTGGCGGGCTCGCGCCGTGAGCGGCTGAAGGTCTTCCCGTCGCGCCTGGTCGTACGGCGGTCCTGCGGCTGTGCATGAGGACCGGCGGGCCTTTATGAGGCCCGTCTGAGAGACCTCGGCGAGCCGCGAGAACGACCTTTATATCGGGCATACGAGCTTCTGCCGGGCTTCTCAGGGAGCACTCAGGAAGCTCTCATGGTCACGCGACAAGCTCATGTCCATGACCGAGAGCTTCCGCCGCAGCGGCGATAACGAGAACCCGTACCAGGGCGCCCAGCAGCACGCCTCCTCTCCCGTGAACCCCGAGTGGCCGCCCCCGCCGGCCTACCAGCCGGCGTACCAGCAGTCGGCCTACCAGCCGTCGGCGCAGGCCGATGCCGGGGACGGGAGCGGCGCCACCGGCGGCGGAGCCCCCACCGCTCTCCTCACCGAGCCCGTCGCCCAGCCGCCGAAAGCCAGGCGCCGGCCCCGCGGCCCGGTCGCCCTGCTCGCCGCCGTGGCGATCGTCGCCGCCGCGATCGGGGGCGGAACGGCGTACGGCATACAGGAGCTGACCGGCAACGACACCGTCGCCACCTCCAGCTCCACCAGCACCAACGTCGTCCCCTCCAGCCAGAAGGGCACGGTCTCCGGGGTCGCCAAGGCGGTCAGCCCCAGCATCGTCGAGATCAACGCGCAGTCCAACGCCGGGTCCTCCACCGGCTCCGGCGTGATCATCACCAGTGACGGCGAGATCATCACCAACAACCACGTCGTCTCCGGTGCCTCCTCGGTCAAGGTGACGACCAGCGACGGCAAGACGTACACCGCCGAGGTCGTCGGCACCGACAGCAGCAAGGACCTCGCGCTGATCAAGCTCCAGAACGCCTCCGGGCTGACGGTGGCCACCCTCGGCGACTCCGCCGGCGTCCAGGTCGGTGACCAGGTCGTGGCGATCGGCTCCCCCGAGGGCCTGACCGGCACGGTCACCAGCGGCATCGTGTCCGCGCTCAACCGTGACGTGACCGTCTCCACGGACGAGAGCCAGGGCCAGCAGCAACAGCAGCAGGGCGGCGGCGGTTGGCCGTTCGAGTTCGGCGGCCAGCAGTTCAACGGCGACACCGGTTCGTCGACGACGACGTACAAGGCACTCCAGACGGACGCGTCCCTGAACCCCGGCAACTCCGGCGGCGCGCTGATCGACATGAACGGCAACATCATCGGCATCAACTCCGCGATGTACTCGGCCGCCGGCTCGGGTTCGTCCGACGCGGGCAGCGTGGGCCTCGGCTTCGCCATCCCGATCAACACCGTCAAGGCCGACCTGGCGAAGCTGCGGGCCGGTTCCACCGACTGAACCACGAGACACCAGCGGGAGTACGTCATGATCAAGCACCATGGCCGGGTCGAGCACGCCACGACCGGCGTCGGTCCGGCCGACATCGCCCTGGCCCTCGCGGTCGCCGGCGCCCTGCACGCGCCGACGGCCTCCTCCCGGGCGCCGGAGCTGGCGACCGTCCGCCGGAGCGCCGGTCGCCGGGCCACCGCGGCCCGCACCCGCCGCCGTACCGTCCGTGGCTGAGAACGTGCGAGGCTGAGAGCGTTCGAGCCCGCTCAGCCCTTCCTCTCCCAGCCCCTGTCCCACCGCACCCGAGGATCCCGAGCCCATGAGCCCCGCCGATGGCGACCGTGACCCCCAGCGCATCCTGATCGTCGACGACGAGCCGGCCGTGCGCGAAGCACTCCAGCGCAGCCTCGCCTTCGAGGGGTACGACACCGAGGTCGCGGTCGACGGCGCCGACGCCCTGGAGAAGGCGACCGCCTACCGGCCCGACCTGCTGGTCCTGGACATCCAGATGCCCCGCATGGACGGCCTCACCGCCGCCCGCCGCATCCGCGGCGCCGGTGACACCACGCCGATCCTCATGCTGACGGCCCGCGACACCGTCGGCGACCGGGTGACCGGGCTGGACGCCGGGGCCGACGACTACCTGGTCAAGCCCTTCGAACTCGACGAACTCTTCGCCCGCGTCCGCTCCCTCCTGCGCCGCAGCTCCTACGCGGCGGCGGCCGGTGCGGGCGCGGTGGCGGAGGACGAGGCGCTGACCTTCGCGGACCTGCGCATGGACCTCGCGACGCGGGAGGTCACGCGCGGTGGGCGGCCGGTGGAGCTGACCCGTACGGAGTTCACGCTGCTGGAGATGTTCATGGCGCATCCGCGCCAGGTCCTGACGCGTGAGCAGATCCTCAAGGCGGTGTGGGGCTTCGACTTCGAGCCCTCGTCCAACTCCCTCGACGTGTACGTCATGTACCTGCGCCGCAAGACCGAGGCGGGCGGCGAGCCGCGGCTCGTGCACACGGTGCGGGGTGTGGGGTATGTGCTGCGGCAGGGTGGGGCGGAGTGAACAGGGTTCTGCGGCGGTATCGGTCGCTGCCGATCCGGTCGCGACTGGCGCTGCTGGTTGCCGCGGCGGTGGCGTTCGCGGTGGCGGCGGTCTCGGTGACCTGTTGGTTCATCGTGCAGGGGAAACTGTACGACCAGGTCGACCAGGACCTGGCGCAGATGGTGCGCAAGCCGGACACGCTCGACTCGGTCATCAGCACCTGCTCCCGGACCCCGCAGCAGGGCTCCGAGGGAGGCCGGTTCGGGATCAACTACATCCAGCTGGTCAAGGAGGAGGGCGATCCCTGCGTCAGCCGGTTCTCGCGGGGCACCGTCAAGGTGACCGACTCCGACAGGGAGTTGCTCAGGACCGCGGAGCACAACGGCCAGGGCACCAAGCGCAACGGCACCGACGAGGAAGGCAACAAGGTCCGCGCGCTGACCGTGTACCTGGGCGTCGACGCCTCCGACGGGAAGCCGGTGGGCGTCCTCGTGGCAGCCCCGTTGACCGGCACCCAGTCCACCCTCAACGAACTCGCCCTCATCCTCCTCATCGTCTCCGGCATCGGAGTCGTGGGCGCCGGAGCCGCCGGACTCGCCGTCGCCCGCGCCGGTCTGCGCCCCGTGGACAAACTCACCGACGCCGTGGAACACGTCGCCCGCACCGAGGACCTGAACATCCGCATCCCGGTGGAGGACGACTCCGAGGACGAGGTGGCCCGGCTCTCCCGCTCCTTCAACTCCATGACGTCCGCCCTGGCCAGCTCCCGCGAGCTCCAGCAGCAGCTGATCGCGGACGCCGGCCACGAGCTCCGCACCCCGCTCACCTCCCTGCGCACCAACATCGAACTCCTCACCCGCAGCGAGGAGACGGGCCGGCCGATCCCCGAGGCGGACCGCAAGGCTCTGCTCGCCTCGGTGAAGGCGCAGATGACCGAACTGGCCTCGCTGATCGGCGACTTGCAGGAACTGTCCCGCTCGGAGGGGCAACGGGGCGAGCGCGTCCAGGTGGTCTCCCTGGAGGACACCGTCGAGTCGGCCCTGCGCCGGGCACGGCTGCGCGGCCCGGAGCTGACGATCAGCGCCGACCTCCAGCCCTGGTACGTACGGGCGGAACCGGCGGCGCTGGAGCGCGCGGTGGTCAACGTCCTGGACAACGCGGTGAAGTTCAGCCCCGAGAGCGGCACGATCGAGGTCGCCCTGAACGACGGTGTCCTCACCGTCCGCGACCACGGCCCCGGCATCCCGGCCGACGAACTCCCCCATGTCTTCGACCGCTTCTGGCGCTCGCCGAGCGCGCGTGCGCTGCCGGGTTCGGGACTGGGCCTGTCGATCGTGGCCCGTACGGTCGAGCAGGCGGGCGGCCAGGTGACGCTGGCGCGCGCGGAGGGCGGCGGGACGGTGGCGACGGTACGGCTGCCGGGGGCGCCGACGCCGCCGCCGGAGGCGCCGTAGCCGGGGCTCGGCCGCACCTAGGGTGGGCAGGGTGACCGGCACGAGCCCGCAGTCCCGACTGCGCACGACGGTGGACGCCCTGCGGCTGGCGCTGGCGGGGAGCACGGACCTGTTCCGGTTCATGCTCGGCGGGACGATCGACGAGGGGACGGCGGCCGAGGCGGAGGCCGCCGGGGTACCACGGGAGTTCCTGGACTTCTGCCGTGTGCTGGACGGCGCGAGCTGCGAGGCGTCCGTTCAGCTGTTCGGCCTGGAGGAGGCCGTGGAGCACCAGTTCTACTGCCGTCCGGTGGTCGACTCCCCGCTGCCGCTGTCCCCGGAGAAGCTGTTCTGCGTCGGGCTCGTCGGCGACACACCGGTCTACCTCGACCGCGCGGGCGGCGGCGTCCTCGGCATCCCGGCCGAACACCTCGAATGGCCCGACGCCGAGCGCTTCGAGCTGCTCGCACCGGGGCTGGAGGCGTTCTTCCTGGAACGGCTGGCCACTCCGGCGGAATACGTTCGGCTCGCCCTGGTCGACGCCGACCTGGTGGAGTACGACGACTGGCTGAAGCTGCTGCGCCGGGCCCGTCTCACGGGCTGAACCCGCCGGGGTCGGGCCGCCCCGGCTCTCCCTCAACCGCCCGGCCCCGGGTCGGCCGTTCGGCCGAGGAGCAAGGCGGGAAGCAGGGCAGGCCCGGCCATTCGGCCGAGGTGGGCAAGACGCGTGTGGCGCGACAGTAGAGGTGCGGCGCCCGGCCCGACACTCCCCCCAATCAGGCCGGGCGCTCGCGCCGGCTCCCGCGCCGGGCTTCCCCGGCCCAGAGAAGCCCGGCACCCCGGCAACCCTTCCGCCCGCGGCGGCAACCGTCCCTCGGACCATCCCCCCGCACGGAACGGATCGCCGCATGAGTGAGCAGCACAGCAAGGCCCGTCACCGCAGGAGCAGGAGGGCCCTGGCGGCCGGAGTGCCGTTGGCCCTGACCGCTTCCGGCGTCTTCGCCTACGGCACCGACCTCGGCCTCCTCGGCTCCGGCGCCCAGCAGGCGTCCGCCGCGACCGCCGCCGCCCCCGCCTGGGCGACCGCCACCGCCGACGGCTTCGCCTCCGTCAACTCCCTTGGCCAGAACGGGACCTACGGCGGACGGGACGGGCAGACCGTCACCGTCAGGACGCAGGCCGACCTGGAGAAGTACGCGACGGCCGCCGAGCCGTACGTCATCGTCGTCGCCGGGACCATCAACATGAACCCGGTCGGCAAGGAGATCAAGGTCCAGTCGGACAAGACCATCGTCGGGTCCGGCACGTCCGGGCACATCGTCGGCGGAGGGTTCTTCCTCGGCTCCGGCGTGCACAACGTGATCATCCGGAACCTGACCATCCGCGACGCGTACCAGGGCATCTGGAACGACAAGGACCACGACTTCGACGCGATCCAGATGGACGGCGCCCACCATGTGTGGATCGACCACAACGATCTGCGGCACATGGCCGACGGGCTCATCGACGTCCGCAAGGACAGCACGAATGTCACCGTGTCCTGGAACAAGCTGAGCCAGAACAACAAGACCTTCGGCATCGGCTGGACCGAGAACGTCAAGACGGACATCACGATCCACCACAACTGGATCCGCGAGACCGAGCAGCGCAACCCGTCCACCGACAACGCCGCCCACGCGCACCTCTACAACAACTTCCTGGAGGACGTGGCGGGCACCGACATCAAGTCGTCGTACGGCAACTACTCGCGCGGCAGGACGGCGATGGTCCTGGAGAACTCCTACTTCCAGGGCATGAACAACCCCGTCACCAAGGACAGCACCGCGACGCTCGTCCAGCGCGGCAACGTCTTCTCGGGGACGAGTGGCCGCAACGAGAGCGGCGGCACGGCCTTCGACCCGAAGACGTACTACGCGTACACGCTCGACCCGGCGGCGAACGTGCCCTCGCTTCTCAAGTCCGGTGCGGGGCCCCGTAGTTCGATCGGTACGACCAGCAGCTCCACCGTGAGCACCAAGGCCGCGACGACCCTCACCGTCGCCAAGGACGGCAGCGGGCAGTACTCGACCGTGCAGGCCGCCATCAACGCCGTACCGGCGAACAACCCCTCCCGCGTCGTCATCCAGGTGAAGCCGGGCACGTACCGCGAGGCCGTGACCGTGCCGTCGAACAAGCCGCATGTGACGATCGTCGGCACCGGCGCCAGCCGCAAGGACACCGTCATCGTCGAGGGGCACGCCGCCGGCATGACCAAGCCCGGAGGCGGCACGTACGGGACGCCCGGCAGCGCCACGCTCAGCGTCAAGGCCGACGACACCCAGGTGCGCAACCTCAGCGTCACCAACGACTTCAACGAGGGCGCCAACCAGTCCCTCTCCGGCCACCAGGCGGTGGCCCTGCTGACCCAGGCCGACAAGGTGTTCCTGGACGGTCTCATCATCACCGGCGACCAGGACACCCTGGAGATGGAGACGGCCGCCAAGGGCGCCCTCGGCCGCGTCTACGTCAAGAACTCCTACGTCCTCGGCAACGTCGACTTCATCTTCGGCCGCGCCAGCGCCGTCATCGACCAGTCCGTCGTCACGCTGCGCAAGCGCTGGGACGGCTCGTCCGCCGGGTACGTCACCGCGCCGAGCACCGAGGCCAACCGCAAGGGCATCCTCATCACCAGCTCGACCGTCAACGGCGACGTGAGCAACGGCAGTTTCTTCCTCGGCCGCAACTGGCACCCCGGCGGCGACACGACCGTCGATCCGCAGACCACGGTCCGCAACACCAGCCTCAGCGCGGCCGTCAAGACCACCCCGTGGTCCGACATGGGCGGCTTCTCCTGGAAGGACGACCGCTTCGCCGAGTACAGGAACACCGGCCCGGGTGCTGGTTCCGCGAGCTCCAACCGTCCGCAACTGACCGACGCCCAGGCCACCGGGCAGGAGGTCGCGGACTGGCTGGGCGACTGGACTCCCACGGCTTCCTGAGTCCTGCGGGCCGCCGCTCGTCCGCTCAACGTCAAGGCCGGCGTGGGGAATCGTCAAGAGAAGTCAATCGATCAACCATTGATCCCCCGCGCCCGCCCATGATTCCGCAAGGTGAGATTCTGGTTCGAATTTCGGGCGTACGTTCCACCCCGTGAACTCTGACAGAGCCGTCGGCGCCCAGCCGACCGCATCCGCCCACAAGCGGTTCGCCCTTCCCTCTCCTGCCCGCCGCGCACTCCTGCGGTTCGGGCTCACCGGGACCGCGGCGCTGGGGGCCACCGCAGCCCTCGGCGCCGTTCCCGCCTCAGCCGCCCCCACGCCTTCTCCCGCCTCGCGTCGTCGCCGCCCCAGCACGCCCGCCGAAGCCCTGCGTGAGCTCGCCGCGGGCAACCAGCGCTGGCGCACCTTCCGTGAGCGACACCCCGACGAGTCGCCCGACGTACGGACGGCCCTGACGTCGGGTCAGCACCCCTTCGCCGTCGTCCTCGGCTGCATCGACTCCCGTGTCCCGCCGGAGCTGGTCTTCGACCAGGGCCTCGGTGACCTGTTCGTCGTGCGCTCCGCCGGCGAGGTCCTGGACGAGGCGGTGCTCGGCAGCATCGCCTACGGACCGCTGGAACTGGGGGCACCGCTGATCGTGGTGCTCGGACACCAGTCGTGCGGTGCCGTGACCGCCGCCGTCAAGGCGGACCAGACCGGTGAACGGCTGCCGGCCCACATCCAGTACCTGGCCGACCAGATAGCCCCGAACATAGACCACACCAAGGACGGCGACGCCCGCATCGCCTCCACCATCGACGCCAACGTACGAGCCGTCCGCGCCCGCCTCGCCGCGGAGCCCGACCTCGCCGCGATGGTCGACGCCGGCAAGCTGGCCGTCGTGGGCGCCCGCTACGACCTGACGACCCAGCGGGTCAACCGGCTCGTCTGACGCCTGGCGGGCAGGGGCCGGCCGGGCGCCGCGGTCAGCGTCGGAGGACCAGCGTCTCCTCCGTCCACGCCACCGCTCCCGGCCCCGGCCCCGCCAGCCGCGCATACGTCCCGCCCCGCGCCGCCAACTCCGCGTGCGTGCCCGCCTCCACCAGTCGTCCGCCGTCCACGACCAGCACCCGGTCCGCGTCCGGCGCCAGGCTCAGGTCGTGGGTGATCATGATCGTCGTACGGCCGGACATGAGGCGCCGCAGCGGCTGTACGACCTGGCGGGCGGCCACCGAGTCGAGGCCGGCCGTCGGCTCGTCGAGGACCAGGACGGGCGCCGCGCGCAGCATCGCGCGGGCGATCGTGATCCGCTTCAGCTGTCCGCCGGACAACGCCGCCGTGCCGGGGGCGATGTGCGTGCCGTATCCCTCGGGCAGCGCGGCGATGAAGTCGTGGGCCGCGGCCGCACGCGCCGCCCGCTCGATGTCCGCCTCGCTCGCGCCCGGTCGGCCGCACGCGATGTTCTCGCGCACGGTGCCGTTGAGGATCAGCGTCTCCTGGGGCAGCAGCGCGACGTTCTCGCGCAGGAACTCCAGCGACAGGTCCGTGAGCGGCATTCCGTCCAGGGTGATCGCGCCCGCGGCCGGGTCGTAGAAGCGGGTGAGGAGCTTGGCCGTCGTGGACTTGCCCGCACCGCTCGGGCCCGTGATGATCACCAGCTCACCGGGGCCGGCCGTGAAGGTCAGGCCGGTCAGCGACTCCCGGGCCGCCCCCGGGTAGCGGAAGGACACCCCGTGGAAGCCGACCCAGCCGCGGACCGGCCACGGGGCGACCGGCACGGCGGGGTCCGCCACGGCCGGCTCGGCGTCCAGGATCTCGCCGAGACGCTGGGCTCCCGCGGTGGCGGCGGTGAGGGTGAGGCCCAGCTGCCCGAGGCTGCGGACGGGTGGGTAGAGGTAGCCGATGAACGCGGCGAAGGCGAGGAGCTGGCCCAGGGTCATACGGCCGGCCGAGATCTCCCAGACGCCGAGGCCGATGACCGCCAGGACGCAGACCGTCTCCACGACCTCGACGAACTGCTCGTACATCTCGCTGAGTCGCGCGCCCCGCACGGACGCCTTCATCCAGGCGCGCGCCTCACGGTCGAGCCGCTTCTCCTCGTCGCGGCGGCGGTTGTAGGCCTGGGTGAGAACCACGTTGCCGAGCGATTCCCCGACCACCGAGGTGATCGCGCCGTCGGCGACGCGTTCGTCCTGGGCGGCGCTGCGGATCCGGCCGCCGAGGTGGCGGGCGGTGAGGAGGAACAGGGGTGCCAGGACGAAGGTCGCCAGGGCCAGGTCCCAGCGCAGATACAGGGCGGCCGCCGAGTAGAAGAGGGCCGAGAACGCCGCCGCGACCGTGCCGACCACGCCCGAGACGACCATCTCCTCGATGGCCTCGACATCTCCGGTGAGCCGCTCGACCAGGTCTCCCTGCCGGTGCTTCTGGAAGAAGTGCGGCGGCATGTCCTGCACGTGCCGGAACACCTTCGCGCGCAGCCGCAGCACGAATCTCTCGGCGGTCCAGGTGGCGAGCGAGTTGCCGAGGTAGCCGACGAGCGCGCCCAGTACGGCCACGCCCAGCCAGGCCGCCGCCGGGCCCCAGAAGGCCGCCACCGAACCGGCCTTGAGCGCGTTGTCGGTGAGCTCCGCGAACAGCAGGATCGAGGCGGTCTCGGCGAGCGCGGCGACCACCACACAGGCCACGATGACCCCCAGCCACTTCCGGTCCCCACGCGTCAGCGGCCAGAAACGCCGGAAGGCCGTACGCACTTCCCTCATGCTCAAGTCCCTTTCCCGGACATGACGGAGGCGGGGCCCCGGAGCCCGAGCGCTCCGGTGACCCCGCCTCTTCCGTCGGCCTCAGCCCTTGTGCGCGACCGGCCGGCGCTTCGGCGCGCCCTTCTTCGGCGCGGCGGGGGCCTTCTGCTTCCTGGCGGCCGGGGCGCCGGTCTTGCAGTTGTTCTTCTTGACGGGGGCGATCTTGTGGAAGCTCATGCTTTTCTCTTTCCTGTGAGTTACTCGGATTTACCTGGGTGAATTCTTTGTCAGTTCCGATGACCGATGGGTCGACGCTTCGGAGTGACCTTCTTGGCCGCCTTCTTCTTCGGCGCCGGGGCCGGGGCGGCGGGCTTGCGGGTCTTCTTCACCGGGGCGACCTTGTGGAAGCTCATGAGGCTCTCCTTCTTCGCTGTCTTCGCTTTCGCGTCGTTCGCTTTCGACATGGAAAACATTACGGGACGCGGAAGCCGAGAAAAGCCAAATTGGCTGAGACCTCGATGAATTGAGCCTGAGACTGATTTTCAGGGGGACCCGGGAACCGAACCGGAATTCACACAGGATTTATTTCCGGACCCGCCGGACCTATTTCCCGCCGATGGCCAGCCCGGACCCTTCCAGCCGCACCCTGATCCCGTCCTCCTCCACCCGCACATCCCGCAACCGCACCTGCCCGCTCGGCGGTTCCGGGAGGCGGAAGCCCAGGGACAGCTGGTCGGCGAGGACCGGGCGGGTGAGACGGGGAAGGGCGTCGAGGAGGGCCGGGTCGAAGCCCAGGAGCTTGAGGAGCTGGGGGTGGTCGAGGGCGAGGTCGATGAGGTTCAGCCGCATGGCCTGGCGGACGAAGCGCGGAGTGCCGGTCAGATCGGTCAGCTTGGACTCGTTGCGCAGGGCCTCGCGGACGATCGCGTCGGGCACTCCCAGGCGCCGTACGACCGACGGGATCGACAGCAGTGCCTTCGCCTTGCGGGTCTCGTGGGCCAGGCGGGCCGCCGACGTGCGGCTCAGGTGCAGGCCCTCCGACGTGCGGGCGCCGGGGCGGTACGTGGCCAGGTCGCCGATGTCCAGGCGCATTCCGCCGATGTGCGTGGCGATGCCGCGGTCGCCGTTGCGCACGATCCGGGCCTCGGCGCGCAGGCTGAGGTCGTGTCCGGCGACCGGCAGGGTGCCGCGCGCCCGGACGCGGTCGCGGCCCTCTCCGGTGAACGTGACCTGGGAGGCGCCGAGTTCGCGGTTCAGGTCGGCGAAGGAGAGCAGGACGTCGCCCTCCAGCCGGGGGACGTCGGCGCCGCGCACCGAGGTCGGGCCGTCGGTGTCCAGTCGTACGTCTGACGCCGTCGCCGTCACCTGGGCGAGCGAGATCCGGTCGGCGGCCACGTCGGGGACCGTCACCTTCACCGAGTCCAGCCGCTCGTCGGCGAGCTGGGTCAGGAAGGGGAAGCCGCCGATCTCGACTTCGGGGGCCGCGGCCAGGTCGAGGCGGTCCTTGAGGGTGGCCGCGGCTCTGCGCTCCGCGTAGAGGAGGGCCCAGCGGTCGGCGAGGGTGAGGAAGGCGGCGAGGACGAGGACGCCGACCACCGCCTTCATCGCGAGCGGAAGCCCCGAGAAGCGGCCTCGGCGTCGGCGCCGCCCGTTACGGCGGTGGTTGGGCGGGGCCCAGGGATCGTCCTGGGCCTCCGCCTCGTCCGGACGGCCGTCCGGGTCTTCCCGTATGTCCTCGTGAAGGAAGTCGTCCAGCGGGCCGTCGCCCGTCGGACGGTCGTCCAGTCTGCCGAGCTCCTCGTATGGGTTTGGGTAGGAATGCGTCGTTATGTGGTGGGGGGAACGCATCGGCCCATCCGACCATGCGCACACCCCCCACCCGCAACCTCTACCGGAGGTTTGCGATCTAGTTCACGCCGGTTCACCCACTACCGCGTTGAACTACTTCACGACGGTGATCCGGTTCGCCGCCGGCGGCGCGATCGGGTTCGCGGCCGAGGAGTTGGCCGTCAGGTACTTCTCCAGCGCCGTCAGGTCGTCCGAGCCGACCAGGTCGTTCGTGCCCTGGCCCAGCGTCGGGAAACCGTCGCCGCCGCCCGCGAGGAAGCTGTTGGTGGCGACGCGGTAGGTGGCCGTCGGGTCGATGGCCGCACCGTTCAGCTTGATGGAGTCCGTCACCACCCGGTCGGCGCCCGACTTCGTCAGGTCCAGCGTGTACGTCAGCCCCGCGGAGGGCTGGAGGACCTTCGGCGCCGCCGCGTTCGTGCCGCTCACCTGCTCCTTGAGCACCTGGATCAGCTGCGCGCCGGTGAAGTCCTGGAGGTTCACCGTGTTGGAGAACGGCTGCACCGTGAAGCCCTCGGCGTAGGTCACCACGCCGTCGCCCTCACCGCCCTTGGCCGCGTAGGTCAGCGGCGCCCGGACGCCGCCCGGGTTCATCAGCGCCAGATCCGTCTCCGGGTCCAGTTCCTTGCCGTGCGCCAGCTGCGCGTCGGCTATCAGGTCGCCGATCGGGGACTCGGTGCCGATGTTGCCGATATCGCCGGATATGTAGCCGATCGCGCGGTTGCCGATGGGCGCCGCGAGGGTGTTCCACTTGTCGATCAGCCGGGTCATGTCGGGCGCCTTGGGGACGTCCCGGGTGACCACGTGGTTCGCCGACTTCACGGCCGTACGGGCGATGTCGCCGGTGAAGCGGTCGTACGTCAGCGTCGTGTCGGTGTAGAGGCGGCCGAAGGACGCGGCCGACGTGACCATGCGCGGCTTGCCCGCCGGGTCGTCGATCGTGCAGACGTACGCGGCGTGCGTGTGGCCGGTGACCAGCGCGTCGACCTGCGGGGTGACGTTCTTGGCGATGTCGACGATCGGGCCGGAGATACCGTCGCCCGCGCCGGGCGCGTCGCAGTCGTAGTTGTACGACGCCGAGGCCGGGGCCCCGCCCTCGTGGATGAGGGCGACGATCGACTTCACGCCCTGGCGCTGGAGCACCTTGGCGTACTTGTTGATCGTCTCGACCTCGTCCTTGAACTTCAGGCCCTTCACGCCCTCCGCGGAGACGACACCCGGGGTGTCCTCCAGGGTCACGCCGATGAAGCCGACCTTGACGTCCTTCTTCTTCCACACCCAGTAGGGCTTGAGGATCGGCTTGCCGGTCTTCTCGTCGAGGGCGTTCGCGGCGAGGTACGGGAAGTCGGCGCCCTTGAACTTCTTGTCCGTGTAGCAGCCGGCCGTCGGGTGGCAGCCGCCGTTCTGGAGGCGGGCCAGTTCCCTGGCACCCTCGTCGAACTCGTGGTTGCCGACGCTCGTCACGTCCAGGTCGAGCTTGTTCAGCGCCTCGATGGTGGGCTCGTCGTGGAAGAGGCCCGAGATCAGCGGAGAGGCGCCGACCATGTCGCCGCCGGCCGCGGTGATCGAGTACTTCTCACCCTCGCGCGCCTGGCGCAGATGCGTGGCGAGGTACTCCACGCCGCCCGCGTCGACGGTCTTCGTGGTGCCGTCCGGCTGCAGTTCGGTGACCCGGCCGGAGGAGCCGGCCGGCGGCTCCAGGTTGCCGTGCAGGTCGTTGAAGGACAGCAGTTGGACGTCCTGGTAGCGGCTGAACTGATGCCCGTGACCGCCCTTGCCCGCGCTCTCCGGCGTCGCCGTGGCGGGGAGCGCCGCGGCCAGCGCGCCGACGGTGGCGAGTCCTGCTGCGGCCGCGACGAACGCGTACGTACGGCGTCTGCTGTGGTGCTGGTGGGATGTGGCTGACATCCGCCCCCCTGTGAGTCGTGAGTGACATGGCCCCGTCGGGCGGCAGCCTAGAGTCAACGCGCGTAGCGCGACAGGGGGTTCCCGGTTACACCTTGATTGCTTCTGTGCCGGGACTTTGCCCGAACCGCGCCTTACCCTCGTACGCATGACCAGCGACGACACCGCACCTCCCCTCCCGACCCGTTCCATCGAGACCCACTCCGCGCTCTCCCCGGAGCAGACCGAGGCCGTACGGGAACTGCTCACGGAGGCCGCCCGGAACGACGGGCAGCAGGCGGTGTCCGAGCAGGGACGGCTCCAGCTGCGCGGGGGCGAGCGCGAAGGCGTGTCGCATCTGCTGCTGACCGCCGCCGGCGAACTCGTCGGATACGCCCAGCTGGAGGACACCGACCCGGTGGAGGCCCCGGCCGCCGAACTGGTCGTCCACCCCGCGCACCGCGGCCACGGGCACGGCCGCGCGCTGGGCTCGGCCCTCCTCGCCGCGTCCGGCAAGCGGCTGCGGGTGTGGGCCCACGGCGGCCACTCCGCCGCCCGTCACCTCTCCCAGGTCCTCGGCCTGACCCTCTTCCGCGAACTGCGCCAGATGCGGCGCCCGTTGGCGGACCTGGCGCTGCCGGACCCGGTGCTCCCCGAGGGCGTGACGGTCCGCGCCTTCGTGCCCGGCGAGGACGACGCGGCCTGGCTCGCCGTGAACGCCGCCGCCTTCGCCCACCACCCCGAGCAGGGCTCCCTCGCCCAGCGCGACCTCGACGACCGCGAGGCCGAGTCGTGGTTCGACCCGGCGGGGTTCTTCCTGGCGGAACGGGAGGGCGAGCTCATCGGCTTCCACTGGACGAAGGTCCACGCGGAGGAGGGGCTCGGCGAGGTGTACGTCCTCGGGGTGCGCCCGGGAGCGCAGGGCGGCGGCCTGGGCAAGGCGCTGACCACGATCGGCCTGCGGCATCTGGCGGCACAGGGGCTGCCCACGGCGATGCTCTACGTCGACGCGGACAACAAGGCGGCGGTGTCGGTGTACGAGCGACTCGGGTTCACGACGTACGAGACGGACCTGATGTACCGCACGGAGACCTGACACTTCGGAGCAAAGGGACTCCCTCAAAGCGCAGATAGCTCCCAGAAGGGGCGGCGACCTTGACGCCGCCCCTTCTCTTGCACCACCCTTTCACTACTCAATTAGTGAAAGGGTGGTGGAACGGATGGTCGAGTACCGCATCGACCGGCGCTCGGGCGTCGCCACCTACGTCCAGATCGTCCAGCAGACCAAACAGGCGCTGCGCCTGGGCCTGTTGGAGCCGGGCGACAAGCTGCCCACGGCCCGTGAGGTCGTCGAGGCCACCGCCATCAACCCCAACACCGTCCTCAAGGCCTACCGCGAACTGGAACGCGAGGGCCTGGTCGAGGCGCGCCGGGGGCTCGGCACGTTCGTACGGCGCGGGCTGAACACCGCACCGGCCGACTCGCCGCTGCGCACCGACCTGGACGCATGGGCCGCACGGGCCCGCGAGGCCGGGCTGGACCGCGACGACGTCGACGCGCTTTTCACGTCCGTACTGGACACGTACTTCAAGGGGGACGACTCATGACCGAGACCGCCATCGAGGCGGCCGCGCTGACCAGGAGGTTCGGGCGCCGCCGCACGGCCGCGCTGGACGACTGCGCCTTCCGCCTCCCGGCGGGCAGCGTGTGCGCCGTCGTCGGGCCGAACGGCGCGGGCAAGTCGACGCTGCTGTCCCTCGCCGCCGGACTGCTGCGGCCCACCGAGGGCACGATCACCGTCCTCGGCCAGACCCCGGCGGCCGTCCGCGAGCGGCTCGCATACGTCGCCCAGGACAAGCCCCTGCACCCCCAGCTCACCGTCGCCGACACCCTGCGCTTCGGCCGCGAGCTGAACCCGCGCCGCTGGGACGACCGGGTCGCCGAGCGGATCGTCGCCGAGGGCGACCTCGCCGCGGACGCGAAGATCCGTACGCTCTCCGGCGGCCAGCGCACCCGAGTCGCCCTCGCGCTCGCCCTCGGCAAGCGCCCCGAACTGCTGCTCCTGGACGAGCCGATGGCCGACCTCGACCCGCTCGCCCGGCACCAGCTGATGGCGGCGCTCATGGCCGACGCCGCCGAGCACGGCACCACGGTTGTCATGTCCTCGCACGTCGTGGCCGAGCTGGAGGGCGCCTGCGACCACCTCCTGCTGCTCGGCGCCGGCCGCGTCCGCCTCTCCGGCCCGCTGGACGACGTGCTCGCCGCGCACCGCCTCGTCACGGGCCGGGCCGACGCGTCCCTGGACCCGCACACCGTCGTCGAGTCCCGTACGACAGGACGTCAGGTCACCGCTCTCGTACGGCCCGAGGGCGCCCTCGGCGACGGCTGGCAGAGCACCGTCCCGACCCTGGAGGAGCTGGTCCTGGCACACCTGCGCGTCCCCGGGGCTCCGGCCCTGCGCCTCGACGACGTGCGGGAGGCCGCCGTATGACCGCCGTGACGACCATCGAGACGTCCGCCGCCGTCACGCCCGCCCGGGGCCCGCGCGGCCTGCTCTGGGCGATGCTGCGGCTGCACCGCTGGGCGCTGTGGTTCTGGGTGCTGCTGGTGGCCGTCGGCGCGGGAGCACTGCTGTGGGCGTACGGTCCGGGCGCGGACGCCGCCTGGTCCGAGTACCGCACCCTGCACTGCGACACGAACGACCCCGGCCTGGGCTGCGACGCCCTGGGCCCCGCCTACAGCATGTACGACACGGCCGTCCGCGTCGGCGCCGGACTCCTCGGCCTCGCGCCGTTCCTCACCGCCGCCTGGGCGGGCGCCGCGCTCATCGGGCGTGAACTGGAGAGCGGTACCGCCCAGTTGGCGTGGACGCAGTC
The DNA here is from genome assembly GCF_042800355.1 of Streptomyces sp. NPDC057623. Classification (NCBI taxonomy): domain Bacteria; kingdom Bacillati; phylum Actinomycetota; class Actinomycetes; order Kitasatosporales; family Streptomycetaceae; genus Streptomyces; species Streptomyces sp. NPDC057623. Next base: position 14,038 of record NZ_JBHVGZ010000043.1, on the reverse strand, counting down.
CGTCTCCCCGGCCCGCTGGCTGGCCGCCAAGCTGGCCGTCCCGGCCGCCCTCCTCACCACCGGCATGCTCGTGCTCACGCTGCTGCACCGCACGCTGTGGTCGGCGGACGGCCAACTGCGAACGGCGATGGGCTCGCGCAGCTGGTACGAGGGCACCACCTTCGAAGCCAACGGCACCCTCGGCATCTCCTACGCCCTCCTCGGCCTCGCCGTCGGCGTCCTGGCGGGCCTGCTCCAGCGCCGCGCCCTGCCCGCCGCCGGACTGGCGGTCGTCGGCCTGGCGCTCCTGACGACCGTGCTCGGCACGCTGCGCCCGTACCTGTGGCCGCTGCAGACGCTCACGAACAGGCACGAGTACCCGGCGTACATCGGCATGGTCGTCGACGAGGGCGCCCTCACCTCCACCGGCGCCCGCGTCGCGGACCCCATCTGCGTCGACGACACCAAGTGCCTCGCCGAGCACGACATCGTCGGCTTCTACCGCGACTACCACCCGTCCTCCCACTTCTGGCCCCTCCAGCTGGTGGAGACCGGCATCGCCCTCGCCGTCGCGGCGCTGGCGGTCGCGATCGCCTTCCGGCTGCTCAAGCGCCGCACCGGAGCCGCCGTATGACCACCGCGCTCAGCGCCGCGACCGCCCCGGCCACCCGCACCCGGCGCGGGCCGAGCGGCCTGGTCTGGACCGTGCTGCGGCTGCACCGCACGGCCCTGGTCTTCGGGGGGCTCGCCCTGGCCGTCGCGTCGGGGTGCCTGGTCTGGATGTACGCCATCGGCGACGAGGCGCGCAGGGGTATGGGCGGGTGCGCCGAACCGGTCGCCGTCGAGGGCCTGCCCTCCTGCGCGTCCATCGATGCGGCCACCACCGACACGTACACCTTCTTCATCGGGCTGCTCGCCACAAGCCTGTCGTTCGTGATCTTCCCCGTGGCCGCCTGGTCGGGCGGCGCACTCATCGCCCGCGAGCTGGAGAACGGCACCGCTCAGCTCGCCTGGACCCAATCGGTCACCCCGGCGCGATGGCTGGCGGCCAAGCTCGCCGTCCCGGCCGTCCTGCTCACCACCGGCACCGGCGGAGTCGCCCTGCTGAACCTGTGGGCCCGGCAACACGACGGCCCCGACCTGGGCGGGGACTGGTACTACTCGGACGTCTTCATCGTCACCGGGCCGACTGTCGTCGCCTACCCCCTCGCGGGGCTCGCCCTCGGTGCGCTCGCCGGGCTGCTCTGGCGCCGGGCGCTGCCCGCCGCCGGCGTGGGCTTCGCAGCCACGCTGCTCCTCTACAACGTGCTGGAGCGCTACCGCGCAGACCTCTGGCCCACGGTCACCCGCGTCGAACCGGGCGGCTTCGAGCTACCCCGCTCGGCCTGGCAGAGGGGCTGGAACGACGGCCTCACCCGGGCGACGTACCACCCCCGGTCCCACTTCTGGCCCCTCCAGTACGTCGAGACCGGCATCCTGCTCGCCGTGGCCGCGGTGGCGACATTCGCCGCCTTCCGGCTGCTGCGCCGCCGTATGCCGTGACCCCGGCCTCCGGCCCGTACGTCCCTCCACGGGGGGAGGGACGTACGGGCCGGACAGACGACCCGTCACGTAGACGCCCGCGAGCCGCCCCCCGCTATCCCGCACGCCATGTCTCCGTAACCATTGGTTCAGACGGGCTTGCGACGCTCAGTCAATGACGCCCGCCGTGCCAGAGCCTTCGCCGCCCCCTGAGGGGAACGCGGGGAACGGGGAGGCCCGACGCCTCCCGATCACGCTCCCGCCCGCCGCTTCCGACGCGCCCGTAATGCTCGCAACGCGGAACAATGGGCACATGAGCCAGTCCTCCAACGCCCAGGCAAAGGTCCAGCACGCGCAGCCCTCCGTGGGCTCCATAGCGGCGCACCGCCCGCACACGGTCTCGGCGGTCGTCTCCGATCTGGAACCGGACATCGACGCCGACCTCGACGCGTACGAGGTCACCGAGATCGAAGGTGTCCAGCTGCCCCAGGGCCGGTTCCTGGACCGGGAGCGCAGCTGGCTCGCGTTCAACGAGCGGGTCCTCGAACTCGCCGAGGACCCCAACACCCCGCTCCTCGAACGGGCGAACTTCCTGGCGATCTTCGCCAGCAACCTGGACGAGTTCTTCATGGTCCGGGTGGCCGGTCTGAAGCGCCGTATCGCCACCGGTGTCGCCACCCGGTCCGCGTCCGGCCTGCAGCCCCGCGAGGTCCTGGAGATGATCTGGGCCCGCTCCCGCGAGCTGATGGCCCGGCACGCCGCCTGCTACCACGAGGACGTCGCCCCCTCCCTCGCGGAAGAGGCCATCCACCTGGTCCGCTGGAACGAGCTCACGGAGAAGGAGCAGGCCCGCCTTTTCACCCTCTTCCGGCACCAGATCTTCCCGGTCCTGACCCCGCTGGCGGTCGACCCGGCGCACCCGTTCCCCTACATCTCCGGGCTCTCCCTGAACCTGGCCGTACGGGTCCGCAACCCCGTCACCGGCACCCCGCACTTCGCCCGCGTGAAGGTGCCGCCGCTGCTCTCCCGCTTCCTGGAGGCCTCCCCCGGCCGGTTCGTCCCGCTGGAGGACGTCATCGGCGCCCACCTGGAGGAGCTGTTCCCGGGCATGGAGGTGCTGGAGCACCACGCCTTCCGGGTCACCCGCAACGAGGACCTGGAGGTCGAGGAGGACGACGCCGAGAACCTGCTCCAGGCCCTGGAGAAGGAGCTCATGCGGCGCCGCTTCGGGCCGCCGGTGCGCCTGGAGGTCGAGGAGAACATCAACCAGGAGGTCCTGGACCTGCTGGTGCGCGAGCTGAAGATCAGCGAGGCCGAGGTCTACCCGCTGACCGGCCCCCTGGACCTCACGGGTCTCTTCCGCATCGCCTCCATCGACCGGCCCGAACTGAAGTACCCGAAGTTCGTCGCGGGCACCCACCGCGATCTCGCCGAGGTGGAGTCGGCGTCCGCGCCGGACATCTTCGCCGCCCTGCGCAACCGGGACGTCCTCCTCCACCACCCGTACGACTCCTTCTCCACGTCCGTGCAGGCGTTCCTGGAGCAGGCGGCCGACGACCCGGACGTCCTCGCGATCAAGCAGACCCTGTACCGGACGTCCGGCGACTCCCCCATAGTCAACGCGCTCATCGACGCCGCCGAGGCCGGCAAGCAGGTCCTCGTCCTGGTCGAGATCAAGGCCCGCTTCGACGAGCACGCCAACATCAAGTGGGCGCGCAAGCTGGAGGAGGCCGGCTGCCATGTCGTCTACGGCCTCGTCGGCCTGAAGACCCACTGCAAGCTGTCGCTGGTGGTCCGCCAGGAGGGCGAGACGCTACGGCGCTACAGCCACGTCGGCACCGGCAACTACCACCCGAAGACGGCACGGCTGTACGAGGACCTGGGTCTGCTGACGGCCGACCCGCAGGTCGGCGCGGACCTGTCCGACCTGTTCAACCGGCTCTCCGGCTACTCGCGCCGGGAGACGTACCGCCGGCTGCTCGTGGCCCCCAAGTCCCTGCGCGACGGCCTGATCTCGCGGATCAACAAGGAGGTCCAGCACCACCGTGCCGGGCGTCCCGCCCACGTCCGCATCAAGGCCAACTCCATCGTCGACGAGGCGCTCATCGACGCCTGCTACGCCGCGTCCCAGGCGGGCGTCCCGGTCGACATCTGGGTCCGCGGCATCTGCGCGATCCGCCCGGGCGTGGCAGGACTGTCGGAGAACATCCGCGTCCGCTCGGTCCTCGGCCGCTTCCTCGAACACTCCCGGGTCTTCGGCTTCGGCAACGGCGGCGAACCCGAGGTGTGGATCGGCAGCGCCGACATGATGCACCGCAACCTCGACCGCCGTATCGAAGCCCTGGTCAGGGTCACGGACCCGGCCCACCGCGCCGCGCTCAACCGGCTCCTGGAGACCGGTATGTCCGACACCACCGCGTCCTGGCATCTCGGCCCGGACGGCGAGTGGACCCGGCACGCGACGGACGCGGAGGGCCAGCCCCTGCGCAACGTCCAGGAGATGCTCATAGACGCCCGGAGGCGCCGGCGTGGCACAGCAACACCTTGATCCGACGGACCCCATGGCCGGGGCTGTGACCGGGGACGCCCTCGCGGGCTACCTGCGTGCCCAGGCCACCGAGTTCCTGCGAGCCCTGCGCCTGCACCGGGAGACCGGTGCGGGGGCGGCCGCGGGCGGCTCGGCGGAGTCCGTCGACGCGGCCCGGGCCCTGCGCCGCTCGGCCCGCCGCATCAGCGCCAGCCTGCACACGTTCCGCCCCTTGGTGGACACCGACTGGTCGGAGGCGATCCGCCCCGAACTGGCCTGGGTGTCGGGAACGCTGGCCATGGAACACGCGTACGCGGCCCGCCTGGAACGCCTGCTGCTGGCACTGCACCGGTTGTCGGGGGCCACGGTGCTGCCGGCGCAGTCGGGCGTCGCCGACATCGCCGACGTGACCGACGGGGTCCCCGCACCGCAGAAGGGGGCACCGTCCCCCGCCGGGCCCCCCACCCACCCGGCGGCCACCCCGGACCGCGGCAACCTCACCGTGGGCGCGGCCAAGGCGGGCGCCCTGCTCGACCGCCAGCTCACCCTCGCCCGGACCCGCGCGCACAGCACCGCCCTCCAGGCGCTCGGCTCCTCCCGTTTCCACGCCGTGGCCGACAACATCGCCGTACTGGCCAGCGAGGTCCCCCTCACCCCGGCCGCGGCCGTCGCCGACCTGCGCCCGCTCGCGGCCGCCGCCGAGGAGCGGCTCACCGACGCGGTGACGGCGCTGCCGCTGGTGACCGCGGGCCACCCCTACAACGCGGAGGCCCTGATCCACGGCCTGTCCCCGGACCCGGCCCCGCATCCGCAGGACGCGCCCTGGCACCAGGTCCGCCTGCTGCTGCGCCTGCACCGCTACGCCCGCGAGGTCCTGCACGGCGACAGCGAGCCGGTGGACGTACGGCTGCTGGGGACCGGCCAGTCCCTCAACCGGCACCGCGACGCCTCCGAGGCGGCGGCCGCCGCGGCCCAGGCGGCCCGCACCCCGAGGATCGCGCCGGCGACGGCGTACGCCCTCGGTGTACTGCACGCCGACCAGCGGCACGAGGTGGAGGCCGCGCGGTTCGCGTTCCAGCAGTGCTGGCAGCGGCAGACGGTGGGCACCCCCTAGGCACCCCCGCATCAGGGCCACCGAGCAGAAGGAGGCATCCCCGGTGACGCACGCGAACGACCTCACCGTCCAGGCGGCCGGCTGCGTCCTGTGGCGGCGCTCACCAGTAGACGGTGAGCTGGAGATATGCCTGATCCACCGGCCGAAATACGACGAATCGTAGCATCACTAATCACGGTGCACTACGATGCCGACGCATGATCGACACCAGGAACCCGGCACGGCCGTCAAAGACGTTCTCCCGCTCCTACGTCGCTCCTGAGCTGCAAGCACACTTGGCACAGGGGGGCTCGGTTGAGGAGTGGCTAGGCGGGAGGACGCCCATCGCGTCCATGGCCCGCATCTCTGCCGACCGGCTGAAGGGTGACGCGATCGGCGTAAGCCGCCAGCACAAAAACAACGCACGTAACGCAGCCCTGCACGGCTGCGCCGTCGTCGTGTGCTACGAGGACAACAACATCACCGCAGCCAAGCGCGAGGTCGTCCGTCCCGCGTTCCTCCAAATGATCAAAGACATCACCCACGGTCACGAGGAAGAGACAGGTATCCCGCTCAAGGGCTGTGTCGCGGTGGAACGCGAGCGGGTATACCGACTCCCCCGTGACTTCGTCGCCCTCCAGGACGCGTTGGTCCTGAACGGGACAGGGACCTTCATCGAAGACAAGACCCCCCTGAATCTCGTAGACGATGACGGCACGATCATCGCCGGCCTGGTGACCTCCGGAACGGGCGAGGCAGAAGTTCGCAAGGTTCGGAAGAGGACAAAGCGCAACGCCAAGGACCGGGCCGAGGAAGGGGGCGTCCCTGGCGGCCCTCGCCGGTTCGGCTGGCTCGGAGCAGACAAACGAGAAGGCCGCCTGAACAACGAAATCAAGAACCCCAACGAATGGTCCCACCTGATCAAGATGATCAAGAAGCGGCAGGACGGCCGTTCTTGGCGGCATATCACAGGCTGGATCAACCGGGAGAAAGATGAGAACGGGAACCCCATTCTCACCGCTCGGGGCGGAAAATGGTCCGAACAAGGCGTCAAGGGAGCCGTCACCAATCCCGCCTGGTGGGGCGGCCGGATCCTTGACGGGGAACTCGTTAAAGATCCCGATACAGGAAAGCCCAAACTAGGCAAGTGGGAGTACGCCGACTCCGAGGCTGACAAGGTCGACTACGAAACCTGGAAACAGATCATGGCCGACGTGCGCGCGAACCGCTTGCACCGAGGAATGGCCAATCCGCACACTGCCAAAGCTACAGAGGGCGAGGACACCCGGGTTGGAAAGTACCTTTTTTCAGGGATCCTTCGCTGCGGGCGAATCAATGACCTCGATGAGGTGTGCTATTCAAAGTTGACCGGCAATAAAGCCACCGGAAAGAATGCCAAGTATGGCGACTATTACCGATGCGGTGACGCCAACTGCAAGGGTGTTGGCCGCCGTGTAGCACCCGTAGATGCGTACCTTGAGGAACTAGTACTGTCCTATCTGGACAAGCACTTTTCGGGAACCAAGCCTAAGATCACACCATGGCGGGGTAAGAAGAAGCTGTCCGAGCTCGTCAGTCAGCGGAAGAAAATCAAAGACTCCGTGGTAAAAGGAGAGTCCGATTGGGACGACGTACATGACATGATCACGCGTCTCAATAGGAACATCAAAACGCTGGAGGAAGAGGAGCTGGACCACCTCAGGACAGAGGCAAAGAGGAATCTCCTTCGTGGCTGGAGTCGAAACAAGTGGCACCAAATGGAACTGGACGAGAAGAAGGAAGCCATCGCTCAGGTCCTCACATCTTCTGTGGTTCTGCCAGTGCCTGAAGGACGAGGCGACAAGGCCCCATTCGATCCCAACCTCTTGCAAGTCTCTTGGCGCAAGGAAAAGCATGCTAAGACTCAGAGTCGAGACCAAGAATCGCCCTCAAACTCCGACGTTGCATAGGACCCGGTTCAGGCGCATTTGCTAGCTGAACCTGAACCCATTCGTCTATCGGGACAGCAGACCTTCCGGCCCATACCCCCGACCTCGCGTCGGGGGTCACCCCTATCGCCCCGTCCTCAGAATCGTTTATCGCATCATTGGAATGGGAGTAACCCGCGTCCTCACACGGCATACTTCCACCCCTCGGCGATCATGTCCCTTCTGATCTCGCGGAGGCTGACTAGGTCTTCGGCTATGCCGACTGCGAAGTCCGCTTCGGCCGGCGTGTGCCCGGAGCCGACGTAGCGCCAGGCGGATTCGGTGACGGTATCTGTGTCCTCCAGGGCGAGCAGGCCGCCGCCCTGGTGGTCGGCCCGGACCGCGCGGAGTGCTCCGTAGGTGGTGGAGTACTGGCGGGATTTGGTGAGGACGTGGCCCCGGAAGCCAAGCGTGTGAGCCCAGGCCCGGAGCCTGAAGTCCTCCAGTTCCAGCAGGCCGCCCAGGCGCCAGCAGGCAGCCATGAGAGCGCGCAGGTGGGCATTCACCGGGGCCAGGCGGATACTTTCGAAGTCGTCTATGCGGTAGTCGATGCCGCCCGCGTCGCCGACGCTCTTGGAGACGTATTTCGCGACGTACGCCGCAACGGCGTCGTCGGTCACTGCCGATGATTCGGTGAATGCATCGCTGCGGATCGGGTGAACGTCGAGCTGCTTTCCCCACTTGATGACGCGCTCACCGGTTGCCGGGGAATACGGTGTGCGCACCTCTACCTGATCAGCGGCCGACCGCGCGGCGCCATCGAGGAGTTCGGTCGTGGCCCACGGGGGCGGGGTCGAGGAAGGGCCGTCAGGCCCGTCGAGGCGGATGACCGCATGGAAGTGGACGGCCCCCCGCTTTTGGTATTCGGCGACTTTCGCGAAGGACACCGTCAGGTGTTCGCGCAGACGGGTTTGCGTGATTCCTGCGGCAGTTGCCAGATGGCGCCGAAGCGTGCGGCAGAAGCGGTTCCATAGTGCGCCGGCGGAAGCGTGCCACAGGACGTGTCCGGCGTAGTCGTAGCAGTCCGGGCACAGCGGCTGACCCACCTCAGAATCAGTGTCGTCGTGCTTTTGGCCACAGCCGAGAGGCCGCCCGTGTTCGCAGAATCCGCGATCCCGTCGAGGGCGGCATAGGGCCCCGTCAGGGCCGCTCGCACGGTGCACGGCGCCGAACGAGGGAGCGGTGAGGGTGACGAAGAGCCGGGGGTGACGCTGCACGTCGGCTGTGACGCCCTTGCCGCCGAGGAGGCCGGAGCGGACCAGGTGGAAGGTGTCGCCCGCGTGCAGGTAGGAGCACGGTTCGCAGCGCGTCTCTCGCCGGTTGCGGCAGCGCACCGGCATACGGCCACCGGGTTCGTCGCTTGTGTCGTAGTGCCTCAGGACCTCGCCCGTGACCGCGTCACGGGTGGTGGTGTGTCCGGCGAGGTAGATCGGGTGGGCGCAGCCGCCAATGGATTTGATCTGTTCGAGCCAGCGCGGGAATCCAGGTTCGTGGACGAGCCGGATAAGGTCGCGTTCGGTGGGAGAGAGAAGGCGCAGACGCTCAGCCTCATTGAGGACTGAGCGCCGCGCCTCATCTGATATCGGGTACACGGTGGCCCCCTTTCGCGGGGTACGGGAACGGCGGTCATCGGTCAACTCCTGCTTTGACTTGTCTCAGCTATGAATGCGACTCAGCTTTGATCAGCCAGAAGCGGAGCACCCGTGCCGCTTGATTGACTTCCGCATGGCAGTCAACGCAGTCATGCGTCCTTCATGTAGGCGATGGTGACCCAGCCTTTCCGTCCCTTGTTGGGGCCGCTGGTGACCTTTCCGTAGTACCAATAGAAGTCCTTTGTGCAGTAGTTGATGAAGCGGGTTCCCTTGGAAAGAATTCCGAGAGACGTGTACTTCTTTCCAGGCCCCTTGCGAAGGTGCACGGCTTCCGTCATCTTCTTGTTGACCTGATAGACCTCCAGGCAATCTTTCGGCAGGGAAGCAGCCGAAGCGGTCGGGGCGATGGCTATACCGGCCCCGATAACGCTCAGGCCTAGCACGCTTGCCGCGAGAGAGCGGGCGAGGTTACGACGGATCTGCATTGCGTTTGCTCCTTTGAGAGTGTTTCGAGGTGACCTTGTGCCGCCCCTGGTGTTCTTTTTCGGTGTCAGCCGAAAAAGAGGCTTCCGATGGCCTGGATGATGGCCCAGACGGGATAGGAGAACGGCGTTCCTGCGAGAAGAAACCCGAAGAGGGCGATCAGCGTTGCCTGATAGGCCCGGATTTCCCGTGACCGCGAAGTCAGGACGACGTACAGGAACAGGAATGAGTCGATCACCCAGATATGTGTCTGTGTCATGCCGCTACTCCCCCTTTCTCGAATGTCACGGGGTCGGGTTGGGTCAGGAACGGATTCACGGGCGGATCGGTCCGGCCGATCTCGGCCGCCTCGGCGGTGGAGAGGGGGCGGGAGCGTGCGCGCATCCACCGGCCGCCCATGGCGACGACGGCCACGCCCTGTTCGTCCTCGGTGATGTTCTGCGCGGTGATCACGGCGTCCGGGTTGATGTCGCCCAAGGTCATCTCGGCCGACGCCGCGTCATGTGCACGGTGGGCGACGCGGCCGCCGAGCTGAGCGCGCAGCGCGGTCACGCGGGGACCGAGATCGGAGCCGACGCGTTGCCCGGCAACGACCAGGTGCACGCCGAGGGCCGCGCCGAGTTGGGCGATGCGCAGCAGCAGGGTTCCGCACTGCTCCGCTTCGTCCCGTGATTCGCGGGAGCCGTCCGTCAGGTACAGCTCTGCCAGTTCGTCGACGATCACGACCAGGGGCACGGGCTGTTGTTCCTCGGTCAGTTCCCAGACCGATCGTTTGTCCCAGGAGCGGCACCACTTCATGCGTGCCTGGATCTCGTCGACCACGCCGGAGAGCACGCCGAGCGCCTGTGTCCGGTCGACCGCCAGGGCGGAAAGGCGTCCGCCGAACAGCCCAAGCTCCATGCCGCCCTTGCAGTCGATGCCGACCAGGGCAACCCGCTGAGGCGCCAGCGCGAGCACCAGGGCCGCCAGGAGGGACGACTTTCCCGACTGCGTGGCCCCTGTGACGAGCCAGTGGGGAGTGCGCCGCAGGTCGATCAGCCACGGACCGCCGTCCTCGGAAACGCCCACGTCAGCGGCGAGGAGCACGTGTGCCGGCGAACGGACGGAGGGGGCATCCTCGGCGAGCGGATCCCTGGCCGTGACGTCGATGACCACCTGTCCCCGACGAGGCGAGGTGACGCGCACACTGTGCACGCGCCATGTGTGTTCCATGGCGCGGGCCGCCGCGTAGAACGGCGCCGGAGTCTGCCCCGGATGCAGCAACACCCGCAGCCTCAGCCCGGTAGCCGTAGGCATGGGCCAGGACAGCCGGGGAGGCTTCGGCTTGAGGGCCTGGCCCTGCACCACGAGGTCACGGCCGATCACCCGACGGTCCGGCGCCATGCTCACCGAGAGATGGTTGAGGTAGGCCAGCCGCCGCCAGGTCGTCACGATCCGCAGCGCGGTTGCCGGGTAGCCGACCAGCCACCAGCGCCACGGCCACCGCCGTACCGGGAAACCCCGCGCCTCCAGACGCGGTTCCCACCACTTCTGGGTGAGCACGCCCACGATGATCAGCGCCGTCAGGATCCACACCACCAGAGAGGCGGGCATCAGGCGTCACCGTCCTTCGTGTCCGGCGCCTTGGTGCGCGCCAGCACGAGCCGCGCGCGCATCATGGCCGTCTCGGCGTGACGGGCCGTCAGGGAGAGGAGGAACCGGATGGTGGTGACGTCGTCGGACGTGGTCAGCAGCGCCTCAGTACCGGCGAGCGTCCGCAGGTCCCGCAGCAGCGAGCCGAAGTGACCGTCGACGCAGAACACCGGATCGTCATCACCGTCGGGCACGTCCGCGTCGTCCAGACCGGCCGCCGTCCGCATCTGACGCGCCATCCGTTCGGCATCCTCGGCGAGCACCACCGCGCACGGCTTCTTGCAGGCGAACACCGGTGACTCATCGGCCGGGTTGCGGCCCACCTGCACCGACGTCACTCGCGTGTCCAGGAAGCTAGCGCCGCACACCACGCAGGCCAGCCCGTCGCCCTGAGGGCCGCTGATGTGCCAGAAGTAGCGTTCCATCAGGAATCACCGCCCGACGACTTCCCGCGCGGACCAGCAGCCGCCGCAGCTGCCGTGGCCGAGCCGCCGCCGGAGCCCGTCGCGGGTGTGATCGAGTCGGCCCGGTAGGTGGTACCGGTCCGGCCCTCCAGCGCCCAGTCACGCGCCCACAGGTTCGTGAGTTTGACCTCACCGCCCTCTGTGAGGCCCTGCGGCTGACCAACGGTCGTCACGTGGATCTCTTCCAGCCGCCGCCCTTCCTGCTGGCGGACGACCAGACCCGTGATCCACAGCGGGTTTCCTTCACGGTCCCTGCGCTGATCACCTTCCTGTGTCGTACGCGGTTCGGGAGCGATCAGGCAGCGGATGGCGCCCAGCCGTGCCACATCGATCGGCTTGTTTTCCAAGGGGGTTCACCTCATCCCAGAACACACCCATCGGACCACTTGTCCGGATGGGTTGAGACGGCCCATCATCACCCGAACGACGGAATCAAGTCAACCGCTTATCCGGATGAGTGGTTCCGATCTATGCGCCAGTCGACCAACCACTTATCCTCATGAGTGCACCACGCGCCCTATAGCACGACCCACTGACAAGGAACGCGGCACGACGACTCGCCCCGCAGGTGTCGAGTCCGCGTTGGACGACGCAGAAGGACAGCAGCCATGGCAGCCCGAGAGCACATCGAACGCGCCCCCTCCATGTACATGCAGGTGGCTCAGCGCATGGCCGACGACATCCGCAAGGGCCGCTACCAGGCGGGCGACCTTCTGCCGTCGGAGAGTCAGATGGTGGAGATGTACGGGGTCGGCAAGCACACCGCGCGCTCCGCCGTGGCCGAGCTGCGCCGCATGGGGCTGGTCGAGTCACAGCAGGGCAAGGGAAGCATCGTTCTTGCTGTCAGCGGAGTCCTTCCCGCCACCCGCATCGAACGGTCCATCCAGCGTACGGCAAAGGGGAGTTGGAGCCTTCCGGAGACGAAGCAGACGGAAGCTCCCGCTGTCAGCCGGATCGTGCTGGACGGACCCCCGGCAGTCCTGCTGGACCAGCAGGACCAGGACGCCATCAACGTCGACCGCATGCTCTACGACCCGGCAACCGGCGCCCGCATCGCTCACCGTGTCCTCATCCCGCTCGCCACCGCAGCCGACGTGCCCACACTCGCCGAGCAGCCCGACGCCGAGGTAGCCGACCTGTACCGGCAGCTTGCCGACGCCGGCCTCAGCCTGTCCTTCACCGAGCACGTCACCGCCCGCACCCCGTACCCGGACGAGAGCGCCGCCCTCGGTATCAGCGACTCCAGCCCTCTGCTGATCGCCTACCGCGTGACCGCCGACGCCGACCAGGACCGCCCTCTGCTGTGCGAGGAGCTCAAGGCACCCGCCGCCGCCTGTCAGCTCACCTTCCCCGTGACGCCGACGAAGGCCGCCGCCAAGCGCACCGTCCGCCGCCGTTCCTGATCGGTCCAACTTCTCTTTACTTGCTCAAGGGCGCGCCTTCGGCGCGCCGGGCGGCCCTGGCCGCCTCGGCCGGGCATGCGGCCTCCGGCCGGTCCCGTCCGGACGGCCAGCCGCCCGACACCGCAAGCCACCCCGGACCAAACAGAGAAGCCCCCCGCGGTTTCGTCGCAGGGGGCTTTGTCGTCTGCTCGGTCAGTCACGAGGCGAGCCACACGACCGACAAGCCCCACACTCCCCTCAGCACGAGCGCCAATTCCGCCCGCTTACTTGCTGGTCCATACAGCAAGGCCGACACCGCTCGCCGTGGCAAAACACCGCCGCTACCGCTTTCGCTTCCGTCGGTGTTCCAGGACGATGCGCCACAGCTCAGTGCGATCCTCCGGCCGAGGAACGAGGAGCCTGATGATCATCGCCAGACACGAGGAGCAAACGAGAGGGAAGGCAAGAAGCCAGATAGCCCACCAAGGGGTCCCTGGCAGAAGTTCGAAGATCTGGGACACTGATGCGCCCTCCGGTTAACAACCCGGGGGCGGCTCGACTAGGCCGCTTGAGCCTCTCCCGAAAGGCACATGTGTGAGCCGCCCCACCCTTGGCGTTCAAGCCGGGAGGGGAGCAGACCGGGCGCCCGGGGGACCCGGGGGGCTGCTAGTCGCATGCGTCCGCAAGAAGTGTGATCAGCGGCATCGCCGACGCGCGTGGGCGGTCGCAGCGCCGCGCGAAGAGCCGTAACCAGCTTGGCGATCCTAAGTAGCAGCCGAATGAGGTGCTGCTTAAACGGAGGTGTATCGGACTGCGTCCGAAGGGATCGGACGGACTCTAGCCAGGCCTTCCAATCCCGGTTCCGGAGGGCTTCAACGAGAGCAGGCTCACGGCCGGTGAACGCCGTATTGCGAGGGGGTACGCGCCACAGTTGGGGCGCACTGCCCGCCGCCAGTGAACGCGCTTCATCTCGCGCCCTGTTTAGATCTTCCTGAAGCTCCCGCGTACGAAAAGACCGCCAGGGGGGTGAGGGACGCTCGTTGTGGCCCATGACACAAGACTAGGGCACTGTTCGTCCTGCACGCGTTGGATTGCCCGTAGTTGACGCTTAGGTGCCTGCCAATACGAGCGTTGAGGCCGGTGGTACCAAGGACGCTATAGCGCGCCCCTGGACCCCGCCCAGCGTGGCAACCTCACGCGCGAATGCCGGTTTCGTCGTGGCCTATCTCCGTGCGCGCGTGAGGTCACCACGCACGTGATCAGCATCTTTCCCCCGTCGAGGGGTGCCGGCTCAGACCACCCGTGACGGCGGCCAGTGGATACTCCCCGTAGGCGGCCGTTTATCTAGCACTCTGTGGCCGCGAGCTTCCCCACTGGCGGCCGGATACCTCCCCGGAC
>NZ_JBHVGZ010000042.1:62755-86587 GCF_042800355.1 Streptomyces sp. NPDC057623 | reverse complement strand
GCGTCGGGCTCCGGCCGCGGCTGCGCGGCGAGCGGCGCGACGGGGCGCAGCAGAGGTGCTTCGGGCAGGGCCCTCAGGGCGGGCCGCGGTGCCGGGTCGGACGGGGCGCGTTCGGTGCGTACGACCGTCCGCTCCCGTTCCGTGTGCGGTCGGGCCCGGGGTGTCGCCGGGCGCGGCACGTCCCCCCGCGGTACGGCCGAGGGGGTGGTGGCGGGCCACAGCGGGTCGGTGCCGTCGTCCGGGTCCGGTGCCGTGCTCCGTACGGCCTCGACCCGTTCGAACGGGCCGGGCAGCCGGGGCCGTACCCGCACCACACCCGGGCGTGGTCCGGCGGCGGCCGGGGTGTGCCGGGCGATCAGCCGGTCGAGGAAGTCGGGAACCGGCGCCCCGTCGGCGTCAGACATCCGCACACAGCTCCAGGTAGTAGCGGCGCCGCAGCGGGCTGAGCGCCAGGATCTCCGGCTCGCTCCAGCCGTACGACGTGGCGAGCAGATGGACGTCGAGCAGCAGGTCCCTTGCCCAGGCGTCCAGTTCGGTCCACAGGTAGGAGGCGATGTCCAGCTCGGCCCGGGTGGCCTCGCCGCACTCGGGGCAGGCGATGTGGAGCGTCACGTCGGCGCCCGGGTCGGCGGCCTCGACCGCCTCGGCGATCCGGCGCTGGACCGGGACCGGCAGCTCACCGGCGCCGACCGCCGCTCCGTCGCGCACCGCCGAGACGAGGCAGCGCGCGAGCAGGGCGGTACGCGGGTCGGCCGCCCGGGCCGCCACCGTCAGGTCGGCGACACCGGGCAGCCGGAACTCCACGTCCCAGCCGTCCTGCCGGACGCGCACCACGGAGTCGCCCGGGGTGTCCCGCCCGGCCAGTGACCGGGCGAACTCCCCGGCGTCCAGGTCGAACTCCATGTCCGCCCCGCACGCCGAGCACGCCAGCCGCACCTGCATCCGCTCCCCGAACAGGGCGCGGCGCAGCGCGAACAGGTCGGCCTCGCGCTCCCCCACCGGCAGTACCGGCAGGGTCGCGGTGTCGACGTCCGGGCGCGCCGTGCGGTGCAGCAGCAGGGCGCGCCCCGTCGATGCCTCGGCGAGGCCCGCCTCCCAGGTGGCCAGCAGTTCGGCGGCCCCGGTGATCGCCATCTCGTCCCCCCTCTGACCACCCGTTGTTCAGGCCGGGTTGAGGAAGGACGGCTCCTCCGGCTCGGGCACCTCGTAGTCCCGCTCCCAGCCCTCACACTCGAGCTTCAGCGACTGGATCGCCACCGCGTTGGCGTTGGCGTCGAGTTCGCCGAGGACCTGGTACTCGCTCGGCCAGGTCCGGTACAGCTTGTGCGAGACGGCGACCTGGCCGGCCTCGTTGAGGACCTGGATCACTATGTCCTTGCGGAAGTCGGCGAGGGACACCTCGGAGCCGAGGCCCGCGCCGACCTGCCAGACCTTGTTGGCCCAGCGGTCGAACTCGGGGTCGTGGGTGACTCCGCGCTCCAGGGTGATGCCCTCGAACTCGGAGCGGCCCGGCGACTTGCGGGGCGACGAGGGGTCGCCGCCGTGGCGGTGCTTGACGACTTCCGTCGTCCGCTTGAGCGGACTGATCTTGCTGATGCCGGCGACCGTGCGACCGTCCCACAGGACCAGGAACTTGAAGTTCTTGTAGGGGTCGAAGCGATGCGCGTTGACCGTGAACTCAGCCATCGGATTCCTTCAGTTCTCCACGATTCCCGGCGCCTAGAGCGCGAACTGCCCGGACGTCTGCTGGATTTTGACGATCACGAACTCCGCCGGCCTCACCGGTGCGATGCCGACGAGGACGTTGACGATGCCGTTCTCGATGTCCTCGGTGGTCGTCGTGTCGCTGTCGCACTTGACGAAGTACGCCTCGCGCGGGGTGCCGCCCTTGAAGGCGCCCTGACGGAAGAGCGTGTGCAGGTACGAGGAGGCGGCGAGCCGGATCTGCTGCCACAGGTTCTCGTCGTTGGGCTCGAAGACCACCCACTGCAGGCCCCGCTGGAGGCTCTCCTCCACGTGCAGCGCGAGTCGGCGCACCGGCACGTACTTCCACTCGCTGTCGAGTGCGTCGGAGCCCTCCAGCGTGCGGGCGCCCCAGACGACGGGGCCGGTCACCGGGAAGGTGCGCAGGACGTTGACGCCGAGCGGGTTGAGCAGCCCGGTCTCACGGTCGGTGAGGTTGACGGTGAGCGAGTGCACGCCCGCGAGCCGCGCCTCGGTGCCCGCCGGGGCCTTCCACACGCCGCGCTCGGAGTCGGTGCGGGCGATGACGCCGGCGACCGCGCCGGAGGGCGGGAAGGAGCGCAGCCGTCCGGTGAGCGGGTCGGTGAGCTGCAGGTGTGGGAAGTACAGGCCCGCGTGGTTGCCGCGTACGGCGTCGAAGGCGGCGAGCCCGGCGCGTGCGGAGTCGACGCTGACCCAGGTGCTCGGCGCGTCGACCAGCAGGAAGATCCGCCGCTCCTGGCACAGCCGCTGGGCGGCCGAGATGACGGTGAGGGCGTCCTCGGTCTTCTCGTACGCGGCGAGTTCGGGCAGGGCCAGCAGGTTGACGTCGGCGACGCCGCGCAGCGCCTGGATGCCGCTCTTGTCGCCCTCGGAGCCGATGAGGTCGCGCGGGCCGGGCGCCGCGCCGTCCTCGCCGCCCTCCAGGGGGAAGACCGGCGGGTTGACGGAGGCTTCCAGGCCGAGGTCGTTGGCGCACTCGCCGAGGAAGCGGACGACGTCCTCGGGGTCGGTGGAGCCGGCGACGACCTGGACACGGCGGCCGAAGGCGGTGACCTCGGCGCCCGCGAAGGCGTGCTTGCCGGGCGCGTCGGGCAGGGCGCGCAGCTTGCGTTCCAGGAGCAGCGCCAACTCGGCGACGCTGCACGGGGCTTCGCCGTCGCAGTCGGGGTCGTGGAGCGTGAACTCACGCTCCACCTCGCCGATCTTGACCGTCAGGTCGACGGCCAGGTTCGGGAGTTCGTCACCGAAGGGCTTGGAGACGGTGCCGGACGGGTCGGGCCGGCCCTCGCCGACGACCTCGACGCGGATCAGCTTGGAACCGGCGTTGATCACGGTCTGCGCGTAGCGGCCGTTGGCGGCGTCCATGGACAGGCCCGTGAAGCTCTCGCGGGCGTCGCCCTTGGCGTCGTAGACACGCAGGTTGAAGGTCTCGTCGGGGCACGGTGTGTCGTGGTCGACGGCGACGCGCAGGCCGTTGCCCCAGAGGCCGGGCTCCTTGGCGTGCACTTCGAGGACGGGGCCCTCGCTGTGGCCCTCGGTGGACTTGAGGGTGACGCAGGCGGCCTTGCCGCTGCCGGCCTTGGCCACCCGGACGATCACCGCGACGGTGCCGCCGTTGCCGAAGAACTGGTGGACCGCGTAGCCGACGGCGCTCTGGGCGCTCAGGCCCCCGAAGCGGCGCTCGAACTCCGTGAAGCTGGTGACGCGTACCGGCTCGTTCAGCGGACCACGCCGGGTGTGGCCCACGAAGGCGGTCACGGACGTGGTCAAGGTCGAGATCGTGCGGGTGCTGCTGGGGAGCTCCTCGACGTAGACGCCGGGATACGTCGGCTTTGCGGCGCTGACCGCGCTCATCGGCATTCCCCCTCCTTATCCCTGTCTCGGGTACCGGACAAAGGCACCAAGAGATGGCAGAGGGAGGCATTCCCGACCCGGGGCACGAAAACGCCACCCACAAGGGCGACGTCGACACGTGCACCGCACCAGTTTCCCCCGTCATCTCCGTGGGCGGTCGGCCGCACGGACCAAGCGACTCGCTTGTGACTCCTGATGCTCAAGTGCTCAACCCACCTTGCTGCGTTCGAAGTTGACCGAACAAGGTGGCTTCAGGCCAGCCGGGGAGAGGGTTCGGTGAAGACCCCCTCCCCGCATCCACACACGGCACCTGCGCGCCCCGGCCAGGTGGTTCACAGATCCCGCACAGCGGTGCCGCCCCGGAGCGCCGAAAGGGCCCGACCCGCGACGGAAACACTTGACTCACGCCGTTCGACTGGTCGCACGACCGTTCGGCACCCCCGAGTCGCACACAACGAGCCATGGCCGGTTTTCCCGGGCTGGCGAGAACCCGCCCCTACCGCCACCACCGCCACACCCCCTATGCGGCAGGTGAAATCTCGCCGCCATGTCTTGACATACGGCCGAAACGATTCGTAACTTGGCCGATCATTTAGATGCGTGAAGCCAGTTCATGCATATGAACTCCCAACGGAGTGTGTCCATGCGGGATCACCGACGACGTCGCCACCCGGCCGCCCTGCTCGTCGCCACGGCGCTCGCGTTCGGAACTGCCGCGTGCGGCTCCGGTTCCGGCAGTGCGGGCAGCGACGACCCGAACACTCTGGAGGTGTGGACCCGGAGCAATCCGGACTCCGCCGCCACCTACGACCGGGTCTTCGCCGCCTTCACCAAGAAGACCGGCATCAAGATCGACTACCAGCCGGTCATCAACTTCGACCAGCAGCTCCAGAGCCGGGCGTCCACCAAGGACCTGCCGGACGTCATGATCAACGACACGGCGCTGATGGGCAGCTACCAGAGCCAGGGACTGCTCAAGCCGATCGACCCCGCCTCGATCGCGGGCGGCGACCAGATCACCGACAAGTCCTGGGCGTCCACGGTGGGCGTCGACGGCAAGCACTACGGCATCCCGTACTCCCGCCAGGCCCAGACCCTGATGATCCGCACGGACTGGCTGAGGAAACTCGGACTGAAGGCGCCCACCACCTGGCAGGAGATGCTCTCCGTGGCCAAGGCGTTCGCCACCCGGGACCCGGACGGCGACGGCAAGGCCGACACCTACGGCATCGTCGCGCCGGGCAGCGCCCAGAACGGCTACGCCGCCTGGTGGGGAGCGAGCTTCCTGTGGCAGGGCGGCGCGCAGATCATCGAGTCGGACGGCACGGGCAAGTACACGCCGGCCATGGCCTCGGCCGCCGCGGTGAACGCCGTGACCTGGATGAAGGACAACCTCTTCTGCGGTGAGAAGGGCGTCGTCCAGCCGGGCGCCATCACCGCCGTCACGGCGACGGCCACGAACTTCCAGGACGGCAACGCCGGGATGTACATGACCGGCCCGTACAACATGACCACCTTCGACGGCACGCTCGGCAAGGACAAGTACGAGGTCGTCCCGGCCCCCGCGGGCCCGGCAGGCGGCGATGTGCTGGCCGACGGCGAGAACGTCTACCTCGGCGCCAGGACCGGCAAGGACAGGCAGGAGCGGGCGCTGGCCGCGTTCCTGGTCTCGCCCGAGGGCCAGAAGATCGCCATGACCAGCGTCGACGGCCACCAGCCCGTCGTGCGCATCCCCGTGAACTCCACGCTGGACGCGGCGAAGGTGCGTGACGACGCCCGCTGGAGCGTCGTACAGAAGGCCTACGAGGACGCGTCCCAGCAGTTCCCCAACGCGCCGGACTTCGCCCCGATCAAGCAGGACACCGCCGACGCGCTCAACTCGATCTTCACGTACTGCGGCGGTGACGTCCGCTCACAGCTCAAGGAGCTCAACGAGACCCTCGCCGGTGACCTCAAGGACCAGGACCTGCTGAAATGACCGCTACCGTCCCCGCCCCCGCGGCGCGCAGAGGCTCCGGCAAGAGGGCCCCCGACAAGTTCTCCGGGAGGACCTTCAACAAGAAGGCCCTCATCCCCTGGCTCTTTCTGGCTCCGGGTCTGCTGCTCGCGCTCGTCTTCAAGTTCTGGCCGATGGCCAAGGGCATCTGGCTCAGCTTCTTCGACGTACGGCCCTTCCTCGGCGACCGGTGGATCGGCCTCGACAACTACACGAGGGTCCTGACCGACCACCGCTTCCAGGACGCCATCGGGCACACCCTGATCCTGGGCATCGGCCAGTCGCTCGGCGCGATCCTCCTCGGCTTCGTCCTCGCCCTGCTCCTGGAGGGCCAGGCACGCTCGCTGAAGATCCTGCGCACCGCCGTCTTCCTGCCCGCCGTCACGGCCACCGCGGTCGTCGGCGAGCTGTGGCGGCTGATGTACTACCCGACCTCCGACGGCCTCCTCAACAGCGGCCTGCACCTCCTCGGACTCGGCCCCGTCCAGTTCCTCGACAACCCGGACATCGCGCTGTACTCGACGATGGCCATGAGCATCTGGATCTGGGCCCCGTACAACATGGTGATCCTCCTCGCCGGTCTCGCGGGCGTGGACCGCTCGCTGTACGAGGCGGCGGCGATGGACGGCGTCTCGCTGTGGCAGCGGCTGCGGTACATCACGCTGCCCGCGATCCGTCCGGCGCTCACGATCGTGCTCACGCTCGCCACGATCCGCGGCCTGCGCGTGTTCACCGAGGTCTACGTCCTCACCGGCGGCGGCCCGGCCGGGTCGACCGACGTCTGGATCACCCGCGCCTACACCCTGGGCTTCACCCGCAACGACATCGGCGGCGCCTCCGCGGCCTCGGTCGTCCTGCTCTGCGTGACGCTGCTGCTCACCGTCATGGTCAACTACCTCCGCAAGAGGGGAGAAGCGCGATGAGCGCCCCCGTCATCGACCCCGTCCGGCCGACAGCCCCTGACACCCCGGCCGGGCGGAACACCAAGGCTCAGCGGACCACCCCGGCCCGCTTCGACACCGCTCTCGGCTGGAACGACAAGCCCGGCCTCGCCTGGGCCCTGCGCGTCCTGCTCTGTCTGATCGCCCTCGCCATCTTCGCGGCGCCGTTCCTGACGATCTTCTCGGGCGCCTTCACCACCAACCCGAGCGGTTCCTCGCTGTCCTTCCTGCCCCACGACAGCACGCTGTCGAACTTCAGGGTGGCGGGCGAGCGCGGGATCTGGGACTACCTCGGCAACTCGCTGGTCATCGCGGGCGGTGGCCTGCTGCTCCAGCTCGTGGTGTGCACGCTCGCCGCGTACGCGCTGGCCCGGCACCGGTTCCGCGGCCAGGCGTTGATCATGCTGCTGTTCATGATGACGCTGATGCTCCCCGAGGAGGTCATCGCGATCCCGCTGTCGCTGGTCCTCGGTGACGTCCCGGTGGTCCACCTGGACCTCAAGGGCACGGTCTGGGGCGTCATCCTGCCGCTCGGCGCCTGGGGCTTCTCGGTGATGATGCTGACCGAGTTCATGCGGGACATTCCCGCCGAGATCGAGGAGGCCGCCCGCCTGGACGGCGTGGGCGAGCTCAGGATGCTCTGGCAGGTCATCCTGCCGCTGTGCAAGCCGGCGCTCGGCGTGGCCGGTGTGCTCGGCTTCATCATGATCTGGGACCAGTACCTGCTGCCCCTGATCGCCGCCAAGGACCCCACCGACTACACGGTCACCGTCGCCCTGTCCATCCTGCGCAGCGACCCCGAGGTCGGCTCCGGGTTGGTGCTGGCCGGTGCGGTCATCGCCCTGATCCCCAGCCTGATCGTCTATCTGCTCCTCCAGCGCTCGCTGGTCACCGGCATCGCCGCCGGTGCCACCAAGGGCTGACCCCTACCCCCCACCTTGAGGGAGACATGAAGTTCCAAGGAGTGCTGTTCTTCCCCGTCACGCCGTTCACCGCGGACGGCTCGCTGGACGAGGAACGGCTGGCTCAGCACATCGGGTCCGGCGTCGCGGCGGGCGCGGGCGGCGTGTTCGTCGCCTGCGGCACCGGCGAGTTCCACGCCCTGACGCCCGACGAGATCGAACGCGCCACGCGGATCGCCGTGGAGACGACCGCCGGCCGCGTCCCCGTCCTCGCCGCGGCGGGCGGCCCGCCCCCGGTGGCCCGCGACCAGGCCGCCCGCGTCGCACGCGCCGGTGCCGACGGCATCCTGCTGCTGCCGCCGTACCTGGTGACGGCGCCGCAGCGGGGCCTGGTGCGGTACGTCGAGGAGGTCACCGCCGCGACCGACCTGCCGGTGATCTTCTACCAGCGCGGCAACGCCCGCCTCACCGAGGCCACGGCGGCCGAGATCGCGGCGCTGCCGAAGGTCGTCGGCCTCAAGGACGGCCTCGGCGACATCGAGCGGATGCACCGCATCGTCCGGGCCGTGCGCGCCGTGCCCGGCGGCGCGGACTTCCAGTTCTTCAACGGCCTGCCCACCGCCGAGATGACCGCGCCCGCCTACCAGGGCATCGGCGTCGACCTGTACTCCTCCGCGGTGTTCGCCTTCGCCCCGGAGATCGCGCTGGCCTTCCACCAGGCGCTGGCGCGCGACGACCGGGAGTTGGTGACGACCCTGCTGGACGAGTTCTACGGCCCCCTCGTCGAACTCCGCGACGAGGTCCCCGGCTACGCCGTGGCCCTGGTCAAGGCCGGTGTGACCCTGCGGGGCCTGGACGTCGGCGGGGTACGCGCGCCGCTGGTCGACCCCACGCCGGAGCATGTCGCCCGGCTCGCGAAACTGATCGACCACGGCCTGGAGGCGGTCCGCGCATGAGCCCCACCGTCGGCACCCGGGTCCGCGAGCTGATCATCACGCCGATCGCCTTCCGCGACCCGCCGCTGCTCAACTCCAACGGCGTCCACGAGCCGCTCGCCCTGCGCGTCATCCTCCAACTCGTCCTGGAGGACGGCACGGTGGGCCTCGGCGAGTCCCCGGGCGGCGTCGCCCGCCTGGAGCGGCTGCACGCGGCGGCGAAGGTCGTCGTCGGCATGGACGTCTTCGACACGACGGCCGTCATGGCCGCGATCGACGCCGCGCTGCTGCCCACCGTGCCCAGCTCGCACGAGCGCGGCTGGACCAGCTCGGCGGTCGAGGTCGCCTGCCTCGACGCCCAGGGCAAGCTGCTCGACCGCCCGGTGAGCGACCTGCTCGGCGGGAGGGTCCGCGACCACGTCCCCTTCGCGGCGTACCTCTTCTACAAGTGGGCCGAACACCCGGCCCTGGACGGCCGCCCGGCGGTGGGCGACGACTGGGGCGAGGCGCTGGACCCCGCCGGGATCGTCGAGCAGGCACGGCTGATGCAACAGCGCTACGGGTTCGAGTCGTTCAAGCTCAAGGGCGGTGTCTTCCCGCCCGACGAGGAGATCGCCGCGATCAGGGCGCTGGCGGAGGCGTTCCCCGGGCAGCCGTTGCGCCTGGACCCCAACACGGCCTGGACGGTGGAGACTTCGCGGTACGTCGCCCGCGAGCTGGACGGCGTACTGGAGTACCTGGAGGACCCGACCGCGACCATCCCCGGTATGGCGGAGGTGGCGAAGGACTCGCCGCTCCCCCTCGCCACCAACATGTGCGTGATCGCCTGGGAGCATCTGCGCCCCGCGATCGAGCAGGACGCGATCCAGGTGCTCCTCACCGACCACCACTACTGGGGCGGACTGCGCCGCACCCGTGAACTGGCCGCGGTCTGCGAGGCGTTCGGCATCGCCCTGTCGATGCACTCCAACTCGCACCTGGGCATCAGCCTCGCCGCCATGACGCATGTCGCGGCGGCCATCCCCAACCTCGACCACTCCTGCGACACGCACTACCCGTGGAACTTCGCCGACGACGTGATCGTCCCCGGCGCCCTGGAGCTGCGCGACGGGGCGGTGGAGGTCCCCACGGGGCCGGGCCTCGGCATCGAACTCGACCACGACGCCCTCGACCGGCTCCACCGTCTGTATGTGGACTCCGGGGTGCGCGGCCGGGACGACACCGGCTACATGCGGCGGATCCAGCCGGAGTACGAACTACGGCTGCCGCGCTGGTGACCGACCATCGCGGTGTCCGCCTGGGTGAGGCCGTGCCGGGCACCGGGGTGGACCTCGCCGCGAGCTCGGCGGTGACTCGGTCGGCGAGCAGGTGCGGGCTGTCCACGCAGTAGCCGGTGACGCCCACCGGGCCGTCGGCCGTGAGCGGGGAGTCGGCGGGCCGGTCGAGGCAGCCCCCGGCATCCCGCTCGACACCCATAGGGTGACCCCCGACCGCACGGCAGGAGGGATGAGGGCGTGGGCGAGGGCGGCGCGGCAAGGGTTCTGGTGACCGGGGGCAGCGGTTTCGTGGGAAGTCACCTGGTCAAGCGGCTTCTGGAGCGCGGGTACCGGGTCCACACCACCGTGCGCGGCACGGCCGACACGGCGAAGGTACGGCCGCTGCGGGCGATGCAGGAGGCGCACCCCGGCCAACTGCTGTTGTTCGAGGCCGACCTGCTGGCGGAGGGCTCCTTCGACGAGGCGATGACCGGCTGCCGGGTGGTGTTCCATGTGGCGTCGCCGTTCCGTATGCCGGAGAAGATCAAGGACGGCCGCCGGGACATGGTCGACCCGGCCCTGCTCGGCACGCGCAACGTACTGGCGGCCGTCGAGCGGACGCCCACGGTCGAGCGGCTGGTCCTCACCTCCACCGTGGGCGCGATCTTCGGCGACTACGCGGACGTACTGGCCATGGACGACGCAGTGCTGTCGGAGCGGTACTTCAACACCACCAGCACCGTCGAGAACAACCCCTACCACTACGCCAAGACGGTCGCGGAGCGCGCGGCCTGGGACGCGGAGGCCGCCCAGGGCCGCTGGCGGATGGTCTCGCTCAACCCCGGCCTGATCCTGGGCCCCTCCCTCACCCCGGCCTCGGAGTCCGGCAGCCTGTTCCTGCTGGAGGAGCTGTTCAAGGGCTACTTCTTCTACGGAGCCCCGGACTTCAGCTTCACCACGGTGGACGTGCGCGAGGTGGCCGAGGCGCATATCGCGGCGGCGGAGAACCCGGACGCGCAGGGCCGCTACATCCTCGCCGACCGGACCATGACGTCGTTCCATGAGATGTCCCGCATGATCCGGACCCGCCACCCCCGCGACCTGCGCCTCCCGCGTACCGCGCTCCCGCACTGGCCGGTACGCGTTTTGGGTCCGGCCTTCGGGCTGACCCAGGACTACATCCGCGGACACCTCGGCATCCGCTTCCGGGTGGACAACAGCCGCAGCGTGAGCGAACTGGGCATCTCCTACCGCCCGATCGAGCAGACGGTCCTGGATCACTACGAAGCGTGGCGAGGTCAGCGCGCCGCGCAGTGAATGCGGAGCCCGGCACTCCAAGCGTCGAAGGTCACAAAAACGTATCGGACATTTCACATGTCAACCTTCACGCGAGGCTCACAAGTTGGTTAAGTTACGCCTCAGACCGCACGACGACCTCCGGCGAACCCCGCCGGGACGCGCGGCCTCCGCCGAGTCCGGTGTGTGCCCGTGAGGGTCCACCGGAGCCGGGAACCCAACCGAACCTGGGGTGAATCGGCCCAACCGTCCTTCGGGGCAAGGGCCGTAGGGCACACCTTCCGGAACCGATCGCCCGACCCCTCCCCCAGAGCCTGAACGGGCCTGGGGGTACCCCATCGCCACCCCGGTAGGCGGAGTACGGAAGGAGTACGTCGCCCATGGCGCCGGAACGCAGCGCGCGTCCGGGGGCTCTGAGCCTCCCCGGCATGCGCAATTCCGCACTCGCGTCGGCAGCCCTCACCTCAGTGGCCCTGCTCGCCCAGACGGCCAACGCCGCCCCCGCGGCCGGGGACGAGACACCGAGCCGCGAGGAGGTCAGCCGACGGGTCAGCTCCCTCTACGACCAGGCCGAATCCGACACGGGCACCTTCAACGCCACCCGCGCGGCGGCGACCGGACCGCGGGGGCGCGTCGACCGCCCGGCGGACGCGGGACGCGGGCCCGCCGCCGCGTCCGGGAGCGAGAACGGCAGGCGTAGCGACCCCGCGCTCGACAGCGTCGCCCGGCAGTGGTTCGACGTGGCACGCTCGAAGCTGGGCCCGACCGTTGCGGCGGCCCTGCCGGCCGACAGGATGCCGGACCGCCCCGCCGCGGCGCGGGACGCTCGGCCAGGATCCGGCGCCACCGACCGCGGACGGGAAGCCACCGGCCGCGCCGCCCTGGAACTGCCCCCCGCGCCGGTCGCCGAGTTGACGTCCGGTCGGCCCGTCGCGGCGGCTCCGACGCCCGAACTGACCGCCGGCCCGGTCGCCGCCCTGCCGGCCGCACCGGAGGCACCGCGGGAAGCCGTCCGGACCCCCCTCGCCCTGCCCGCGCCGCCCGCCGAGCCCACGGCCGAGCCGCGACAGCAGTCCGCTCTGCGGGCGTCCAAGGAACGCAACCAGCGAAAGCTCTCCCAGGCCCGCGAGTTGCTGTCCCGGTACACGGCGCGGCCGAACGCGCCGCTCGCGGCGATCGAGAGCCTTCCCGCCACCGTCGACAGCCTGTCCGCCGTCGGCACCTGGAACGCGACCCCGGCCCCGACCTCGGCCGAGACCCGGTGGGAGGCACTCCAGGCCCAGGGACCGGCCGGCCTCACCACGGTCCCGCCCGGCACCTCGGCCTGGACCACCACGGCGGACCCGACCACCGACCCCCTGGCCGTCACCGGAACCAGCCCGGTCCTCACCACGGGACAGACCTACGACACGGGCCAGGGCTACGACACGGGGCAACTCCTCACCACGCCCCAGGACTACGCCACCGGGCAGGTCCCCACCGCCGGCGCCGCCTTCACCGCGACCGCACCGCAGGACACCCGGGCCGTGCGGGCCCTGGACTTCGCCCGCGCCCAGCTCGGCAAGCCCTGTGTCTGGGGCACGAGCGGCCCGGGCTCCTACGACGGCCCCGGCCTCACCCAGGCCGCCTGGAAGGCCGCCGGCATCTCCCTCCCCCGCACAGCGCCGGAGCAGGCGACCGCCGGCCAAGGGATCGCGCTGACCTGCCTCGAACCCGGCGACCTCGTCCTCTTCCACGTCGGCCACGTCGGCATCTACTCCGGAAACGGCATGATGATCCACGCTCCGGGGCCGGGAGCGGCCATCCGCGAGGAGTCGATCCACTACGCCGGGGAGTCCGCGATCCACAGCGCGATACGGCCCGCCTGAGCCGGCGACAAGGCCACCACCGCCCCCGCCCTCTCCTGACGGCGGGGGCGGTCTCGGTGACACCACCCCGCCCCACCTTGTGAAGCCGACGATCACCGCCAAGCTCCAGCAGGACTCCTCCATCGACCAGGTGGTCACGCTCGGCGCACCGTTCGCGTTGACGGCCGTGCAGTCGGTGTCGGACGCGGGCGGCAAGGCCAAGATCGCGACCTTCGACCTCAACAAGGAGTTGGTCACGGCCGTCCAGGACGGCAAGGTCGAGTTCGCCGTCGACCAGCAGCCGTACCTCCAGGGCTACCTGGAGGTCGACTCGCTGTGGCTTACCGGACGAACGGCAACTTCAGCGGCGGTGGCACGGCTCCCGTGCTGACGTCGACGCGGTGGCCGAGTTCGCCGCGAAGGGCACGCGCTAAAACCTCCTGGGCGCGTCCGGGGCGCGGCCGACCCCGCCGTTGTCGCTTGTCAGGCCGGCTCCTGCGGGGCCGGCCCGCTCGTGCCCCGGACGACGAGCTCGGGGTCCAACACGGCCTCGCGCGGCTCCAGTTCCGGGTTCTCCAGCCGGTCCACGGCGAAGCGGACCGCGTGCTCGGCCATGAGCACCGCGTCCTGGCGGACGGTGGTCAGGCCGATCGACATCAGATGGGAGAGGTGGCTGTCGTCGTAGCCGACGACCGACATCTCGCGCGGGACCTCGACGCCCGCCTGCGTCAGCGTCATCAACAGGCCGATCGCACAGCGGTCGTTGCCCGCGAGGACCGCCGTCGGCAGCGGCAGCCCCCGGTCGCGCTCCGCCAGCAGCAGGCGCCCCGTCTCGATGCCCGACTCCTCGGTGTGCGCGCCGGGGATCACCCGTACCTCGTCCGTCAGCCCGTGCCGGCGCATCGCGGCCCGGTACGCGCGCCGCCGCTCGGCCGAACCGGGGCCGCGCCCGCCGTCGATGTGCGCGATCCGGCGGTGCCCCAGCTCCACGAGGTGGTCCATGGCCTGCCGTGCGCCCTTGCCCTCGGCGCTGTGCACGAGGTCCACCTGGGCGCCGGGCGCACGCCGGCCCACGGAGACGGTCGCCGCACTGTGTCCCAGCTGGTCGAGGTAGCCGGGCTCGGCGTCGGGGGCGAGCAGGATCAGCCCCTCGCACCGATGACCGAGCAGCGCCTCGACGGCCTTGGCCTCACCGCGGCCCGGGGTCGTCCCGGACAGCAGCACGTCGTAGCCGAGCCGCTCGGCCTCCGGGTAGATGCCGGCGATGAGGTCCGTGTGGAAGGTCTGGTGGACGGTGAACATCACGCCGAGGGTGCGACTGCGACCACGGGCCAGCAGCCGGGCGGCGTTGTCGGGGCGGTAACCGATCTCGTCGGCGACGCGCAGCACGCGCTCACGGGTCTCGCGGCCGGCGCCCGGCAGGTCGCGGAAGATGATCGAGACGAGCGCGCGGGAGACTCCCGCCTTCTCGGCGACGTCCGCCATCGTGGGCCGCTGCCTGCCTGCCGCATCCACCTGCGCTTCCCACCCTTCGACGCTGCTCACCTTAACGGGGCCTCGAAATCTCCCGGCGACAAGCTATTGACATGACATTTGGACCAGGGCCATCGTACTCGCACTAGAGCGCGCTAGTAGAGCGCGACAACACATCCGTGGACACGTACGCCGGCATCCGTCCCGTCCCCCCCCTCCCCCGTCTCCCGTCCCCCGTCCCCGAAGGACTCGTCATGGCAACGGCGCCAACCTCGCTCCGCACCACCGCGGGCGACCTGTGCCTGGGCTCGGCCCCCGACTCCTGGGGCGTCTGGTTCCCCGAGGACGACCGGCAGGTCCCCTACACCCGCTTCCTCGACGAGCTGGTGGCGGCGGGGGACGGGACGCTCGCGCGCCTCCGGCAGGTCGCGGAGCTGACCGCCGCCGCGGGCGCCCATCACCTGGCGCTCGTCCCGCCCATGTACCGGGACGAGAAGACCGGCGCGTTCACCGAGTCGCCGGAACTGACCGCCGGGCAGTGGGCGGGCTTCGGCAAGGCCGCCGACCGGCTCGGCGAGCTGCTCCTCGACGAGTACGACCTGCGGCTCGTGATCCATCCGCACGCCGACAGCCACATCCAGACCCAGCCGGAGATCGAGCGGCTGCCGGGCGAGTCCGACGAGCGCGTCGGATACGTGCACATCAAGCGGATGGACCCCGAGATCCTCGTCCAGGTCGCCGCGGAGAACCTGTCGTTCGGCGAGGCCGTCCAGCGCGGCGTGTGCGTGTCACCGCCCGCCGGGGTACCGAAGCCGGCCGACGTGGTGGCCGAACTCGCCCGACTGGAGGCCGAGTTGTTCGTGATCGTCGAGCAGGACCTGTACCCCCGCGCACCCGACGCGCCGCTCCCCATCGCCGTACGCACCCGTGAGCACCTGGCGGGCTGCGGCCTGTCGGGTACCCAGTGCCCGGCGCCCACGACTGCCGACCGGTGAGGAGACCGCCCATGGACGTCAGGGACGACGACCCGACGCAAGCCCCTACCCCCGTCTCGGACGACGCCCCGCCGGCGGTGTCCCGCAGGCTGCGGCTGATCACCGTCATCGCCACCTTCGGCGGACTGCTCTTCGGATACGACACCGGCGTCATCAACGGCGCCCTGCCGTACATGACCGACGACCTCGGCCTGACCGCGGTCACCGAGGGGATGGTCACCAGCTCACTGCTCCTCGGTGCCGCGCTGGGCGCGGTGGCCGGCGGCCGGCTGTCGGACGCGCGCGGAAGGCGCCGTACGATCCTCGCCCTCGCCGTGCTGTTCTTCGTCGGCGCGCTCGGCTGCACACTGGCACCGACGACCGCCGTCATGATCATCGCCCGGTTCGTGCTCGGCCTCGCGGTGGGCGGCGCCTCGGTGACGGTGCCGGTCTACCTCGCCGAGGTCTCCCCCGCCGAACGGCGCGGCGCGCTGGTCACCCGTAACGAACTGATGATCGTCAGCGGCCAGTTGCTGGCGTTCACCTCCAACGCGGTCATCGCCCGGGTGGGCGGGGAGTCCGGCGGGGTGTGGCGCTGGATGCTGGTGATCGCCACCGTTCCGGCCGTCGTGCTCTGGTTCGGCATGCTCGTGATGCCGGAGAGCCCGCGCTGGCTCGCCTCCCGGACCCGCTTCGGCGAGGCCCTGGAGGTGCTCAAGCAGGTCAGGTCCCAGCAGCGAGCCGAGGCCGAACTCGCGGAGGTGTCCGCGCTCGCCGTCAAGGAGGAGCGGGAGAAGCTCGGCGGCCGGCAGGACATGAGGGCCACGCCGTGGATCCGCAAGCTGATGTTCGTCGGCTTCGGCATCGCGATCGTGCAGCAGATCACCGGCGTCAACACGATCATGTACTACGGCACCCAGATCCTCACCGACGCCGGCTTCGCCTCGGACAGCGCGCTGACGGCGAACATCGCGAACGGCGTGATCTCGGTGCTGGCCACCTTCGTGGGCATCTGGCTGCTCGGCCGGGTCGATCGCCGCCCCATGCTGATGACCGGTCAGATGGGCACCACCGCGGCCCTGTTGCTGATCGGCGTCTTCTCCCTGGTGCTGCCGTCCGGCGACAGCCGTGCCTATGCCGTGCTCGCCATGACCGTCACCTTCCTCGCCTTCCAGCAGGGCGCGATCTCACCGGTGACCTGGCTGATGCTGTCGGAGATCTTCCCGATGCGGATGCGCGGCTTCGGCATGGGGGTCGCGGCGGTGGTGCTGTGGCTGACCAACTTCGTGATCGGCCTGGTCTTCCCGTCGCTGGTCTCCGGCATCGGGATCTCCCACACCTTCTTCCTGTTCGTGGTGGCGGGTGTCTTCTCGCTCGCCTTCGTGAAGCGGTACGTCCCCGAGACGAAGGGCCGCTCGCTGGAAACCCTCGAAGCGGAACTCAAGGCCCGCTTCTCCTGAACCGCACGTTCTCGAAAGGAAGTCCCATGACTGTGCGTGTAGGTGTCATAGGCGCCGGCTGGATCGGCCAGGAACACATACGGCGCCTCACCGAGGTCGTGACCGGGGCCGAGGTCACCGCGGTCACCGACATCGACGCCGCGCGTGCCGAGGAGGCGGCGAGCAGGGTCGGCGCCCGAGCGGTCGCGAACGGTGCCGAACTGATCGCGGCGGCCGACGTCGACGCCGTCCTCGTGACCTCCTGGGGACCCACCCACGCCGAACACGTGCTGAACGCCGTCGTCGCCGGAAGGCCCGTCTTCTGCGAGAAGCCGCTCGCCACGACCGCCGGGGACTGTCTGAAGATCGTCGAGGCCGAAACAGCGCACGGCCGCCGCCTGGTCCAGGTCGGCTTCATGCGCCGCTACGACGTCGGCTACCGGAGGATGAAGCAGGTCATCGACTCCGGTCGCATCGGTGAGCCGCTGATCGTGCACTGCGCCCACCGCAACCCGGCCGTCCCGGAGTCCTACACCTCCTCCATGGCCGCCCTGGACACCGCGGTGCACGAGGTGGACGTGCTGCGCTGGCTCCTCGACGACGAGATCGTCTCCACCCAGGTGGTCACCCCGCGCGCCACGAGCAAGCGGTTCGCCCATCTCAGGGACCCGCAGATCATGCTCTTCGAGACCGCCAAGGGCGTGCGCATCGACCTGGAGGTCTTCGTCAACTGCCAGTACGGCTACGACATCCAGTGCGAGGCGGTCGGCGAGGAGGGGCTGGTCCGGCTGCCCGACCCGGCCTCGGTCGGCCTGCGCAGCGCGGGGCAGCACAGCACGGAGGTGCTCACGGACTGGGTGGGCCGCTTCGCGGATGCCTTCGACACCGAGTTCCGCGAGTGGATCGCGGGCATCGCCGCCGGCATCGAGCCCACCGGCCCCTCCGCCTGGGACGGCTACGCCGCGACCGTCATCACCGCCGCGACCGTCGAGGCCCTGGAGTCGGGCCGCGTCATCGCCACCGACCTCGAGCCCCGCCCCGCCTTTTACGGAGGTGCCGCGTGAAGATCGCCCTCGACCCGTACATGCTCCGCACGCTCCCCATCGACGACATGGTGCGCACGGTCGCCGAACTCGGCTACGAGTACATCGAGTTGTCACCCCGGGACGACTTCATGCCGTTCTTCCGGCACCCGCGGGCCGACGACGAGCGGATCGCCGAGCTGAAGACCGCCCTGCGCACACACGGCGTCCGACTGTCCTCCGTGCTGCCGCTGTACAAGTGGTCCTCGCCCGACGAGACGGAGCGGCAGGCCGCCGTCCGCTACTGGAAGCGGATGATCGAGATCACCGCCGACCTCGGATGTCCGCTGATGAACTCGGAGTTCAACGGCCGCCCCGAACGCGCCGCCGAGAGCGAGGCCGCTTTCTGGCGCTCGCTGGAGGAACTCCTCCCGGTGTTCGAGCGTGAAGGCATCGCGCTGAACCTGGAGGCGCACCCCGACGACTTCTGCGAGGAGAACACCCCCGCCGTCGACCTGGTCCGTGCGATCAACAAGCCGTGGGTGAACTACCTCTACTGCGCCCCGCACTCCTTCCACCTGTCGGGCGCGGACCCGACGGCGGACATCGCGGCGATGATGCGCTACGCCGGAGACAGGCTCCGGCATGTGCACATCGCGGACTCCTTCAACCACAAGGGCTCGTCCGGCCTGCGCTACATCCTCAACCCGCCCGGCACCCCGGCCCGGATCCACCAGCACCTGGACATCGGGCAGGGCGAGGTCGACTGGGACGTGTTCTTCGGCACGCTGCGCGAGCTGAACTTCGACGGCGTGGCCACGGCCTGCGTCTTCGCCTGGGAAGAGCGGGCCGTGGAGTCCTCGGCGTTCATGCTGGACCGCATCCGCAAGGAGCTTGCCGGGTAGGCGATCCGAAGGGCCGGGCCGCCTTCAGGCCGCCTTGAGCGCGAGCGGCAGGGCACTGAGGCCGCTGAGGAAGTTGGAGTAGACGGGCTTGGCGGGACCGGTCTGCTCCAACTCCGCCACCAGATCACGCAGGCCGCTCAGCACGGCTCCGATCTCCGCCCGTGCCAGGTAGGCGCCGAGGCAGAAGTGCGGGCCGTAGGCGAAGGTCACATGCTTGTTGGGCGTACGGTCCAGGCGCAGTTCGCCGGGGGCGTCGAAGATCCGCTCGTCCCGGTTGGCGGAGGCGTTCCAGACGGTGACGATCTCCCCCGACTTCACCGCCTGCCCGCCGACCTCGGTGTCGGTGGTGGCGGTGCGTCCCGAGTGCAGGGCGGGGGTCGTCCAGCGCAGGATCTCCTCGACGGCGGTGTCGATGCCGGCGTCGCCCCGTCTGAGGGCCTGCCACTGGCCGGGGTGCTCCAGCAGCGCGAGCGCGGCGCCGACCATGGACAGGCGGGCCGTCTCGTCACCGCCGAGGATCAGGCTGTAGCAGTTGAGCATGATCTCGTCGTCGTCCAGCGGCAGCCCGTTCACCTCGCTGCCCGCGAGCAGCGCGATGACATCCGCGTGGCCGCCCTCGCGCCGGTCGCGGGCGAGGTTGGCGAAGTAGAGCAGGATCTCGTTCTTGGCTATCCAGGCGTCCGCCGCCGTGCTGTCGGCCTCGTGCGAGCCGAGCGCGGAGGACGTCAGGCTCAGCACATGGGCCCGGTCCTGGTCGGGGACGCCGAGCAGGTCGCAGATCGCGCCGAGGGGTATGCCGGCCGCCACGTCGGCGGCGAAGTCGCAGGTGCCCTTCTCCAGCGCGTCCTGCAGAAGCCGCGTCACCGTGCGCCGCACGCTCTCCACGATCGGCTCCAGGGCCCGTGGCGAGAAGGCGGACATCAGCAGGCGGCGCAGCGCCGTGTGCCTCGCCCCGTCGGTGATGGCGAGCATGCGCCCGGCCGCGGTGTCGCCGCCGGCGAGCAGGGTCTCCAGGACGTTGCCGCCCTCGGAGGTGAAGCGTGTGCTGTCCCGGTACACGGAGGTGACGTCGGCGTGCCGGGACACCACCCAGAAGCCCGGGGCCGTGTCGGTCGCCGGGTTCCAGTGGACCGGCTGACGCTCCCTCAGGTGGCGCCACACGGCGGACAGGTCGCTCTCGGCGTGCAGCCGCGGATCGGCCAGGTCCAGCGTGTCGAGTTCTTCCGGCGCGATCGTCCGCCGTGTGGTCATCCCGTCTTCCTCCCGTTTCCGCTGTTCCCTACGCGCCCATGGCCCGGATGAGGCTCTGCGGACGCATGTCGGTCCAGTGCTCCTCAACGTAGTCCAGGCAGGACTGCCGGCCGGCGGCGCCGTGCACGACGGTCCAGCCGGCCGGCACCTCGGCGAACGCGGGCCACAGCGAGTGCTGGCCCTCGTCGTTGACGAGGACGTAGTGCTCAAGGGTGTCGTCGTCGAAGGGATTGGTGGTCATGCGGGGTTCCTCCTGTGGGTGGGGGTGGTGGGCTCGGGCGCGGTGGTGCGCAGTCGTCGGGCGAGCCGGGGGCCGATCCGGTCCAGCGCTCCCGGACGGGTCATCTCACCATGGGTGCAGGGGATGTCGTGCGAGTGGACGCGCCCTCGCACGTACGGCTGCCAGGCCGTGTGCCGGTCCGGGTGCGCGTCGGGGTCCTGAGCGGCGGCGAACAACAGCAGGTCGCCGTCGTACGGCAGGGGGTCGAACTCCTCCAGCAGGCGCCGGTTGTTGGCCGTCACCTCGACCAGGGCCGCGAGTTCGGCATCGTCGAGGCTGCCGGGGAGGTCGGGGACGCGGCGCACCAGCTCGGCGAAGCGGCTGTCCGTCAGTTCCGTGTCCCGCGCTGGGGCTTCTCGCTCCAGGATGGCGAGGAGAGCGCGCAGTACCGCGGGTCGGTCGGCGGGGCGCGGGCCCTGGCTCGTCCACGCGCCGGGGAAGGAGTCGAGCAGCGCCAGCAGTTCCACCCGCTCCCCCGCCGCCTGGAGGGTCGTGGCGACGGCGTGGGCGACGAGGCCACCCATGGAGTATCCGAGCAGGTGGTACGGGCCCTCGGGCTGGATCTGGCGGATCCGCGCGGTGTGTGCGGCGACCGTCTCGGCGAGGCTCTCCGACCGCGTCTCGCCCGGCACCAGACCACGGGACTGGAGTCCGTACAGCGGGCGGTCGGTGTCCAGATGGCGGGTGAGCCCGGCGAAGCCCCAGGCCAGACCGGAGGCCGGCGGGAGGCAGAAGAGCGGCTCCCGGTCGCCGCGGGTGCGCAGGGGCAGCAGGGGACCCAGTGCTGTCGTTCCGCTGCCGGTGCCCGCCTCCGCGTCCGGGCCACCGCTCGTCCGGCGGGCCAGCGCGGCCACGGTCGGTGTCTCGAACACGGCCGGCACGGGGACTTCGGCGGCGAGTTCGGTGCGGATCAGGGTGGTCAGCCTGGGGACCAGGAGGGAGTGTCCGCCGAGGTCGAAGAAGCTGTCGTGGACGCCGACCCGGGCCGGGTCGAGGCCGAGGACGTCGGCGACGAGCGCGCGCAGCCTCTCCTCGCGCTCGGTGCGCGGGGCGCTGCGGGCGGGGGCCGGAGTGCCGGGAGCGGGCAGGGCTGTGCGGTCCAGTTTGCCGCTGGCGGTGAGCGGCAGTGCGTCGAGGACGACGATCGTCGCGGGGATCATGTGGGCGGGCAGGTGCCGGGCCAGGTGCGCCTTCAGTACGTCCGGCCCGGCGCCCCCTCGCGCGGCCGGTACCGCGTACGCGATCAGTTGCTTCTCGCCGCGCGCGCCCTCGTGTACG
Source organism: Streptomyces sp. NPDC057623 (assembly GCF_042800355.1). Taxonomy (NCBI): domain Bacteria; kingdom Bacillati; phylum Actinomycetota; class Actinomycetes; order Kitasatosporales; family Streptomycetaceae; genus Streptomyces; species Streptomyces sp. NPDC057623. Next base: position 65,213 of record NZ_JBHVGZ010000042.1, on the reverse strand, counting down.
GTCGCCGCCGCCTTGGTCACGGCCGGATGGGCGGCCAACTCGGCCTCGATCTCGCCGAGTTCGACGCGGAAGCCGCGGATCTTCACCTGGTGGTCGGCCCGGCCCAGGAAACGCAGCTGTCCGTCGGGGTCGCGCACCGCGAGATCGCCGGTCCGGTACATGCGCTCCCCCGGCCCGCCGTAGGGGTCGGCGACGAAGCGCTGCCCGGTCAGCCCGGGTCGGCCGAGATAGCCGCGGGCCGGTCCGCCGCCCGCGATGTACAGCTCCCCCGTCATTCCGTCGGGCACCGGCTGGAGGGCCTGGTCGAGGAGGCGGAGGCGGTTGCGGGCGAGCGGGCCGCCCAGGGGCGGCGAACCGTCCTCGGGGTGGGGGTCTACGCCGGACTGCCAGGCGGTCGCGTAGATGGTGGCTTCGGTGGGCCCGTAGAAGTTGATGATCCGGGCCTCGGGGAAGGCGGTTCGAAGGTCGGCGAGGAGCCGTTCGGGAACGGGCTCGCCGCCCAGCGCGACGACCCGGGGTGAGATGTCGGGCCGGTCGGCGACCACGGTGGCCATCACCGAGGGCACCCCGCTGACGAGGGTCGCGTCCCGGCCGCCCGACGTGGTGAGCGCCAGCAGGTTCTCGACGATCTCGATACGGCCCCCGCACAGCAGCGGCGCGAAGATCTCGAAGACGGACACGTCGAAGTTGAGCGAGGTGGAGAGCAGCACCCTGGCCAGCCGCTCGGGGCCGAACGCGGTGTGCGTCCACTCGACGAACTCGACGATGCCGCCGTGGGTCTCCGCGACACCCTTGGGGCGGCCGGTGGAGCCGGAGGTGTGGATGACGCAGGCGACGGTGCCGGGGTACGACGCCGGTGCGGGGACAGGGGTCTGCGGGGACGTCACCCCGCCTGTGAAGATGGGCGTTCCCCCGGGCAGCACCCCGGCGGTCTCCTCCGTGGCGAGGACGACCACCGGCCGGGCGTCCCCGACGATGTACGCGAGGCGCTCGCGCGGATAGGCGGGGTCGAGCGGGAGATAGGCGGCACCGGACTTCAGGACGCCGAGGACGGCGACGACCAGCTCCGCCGTGCGGGGCAGCGCGATGCCGACGACCCGCTCGGGCCCGGCGCCCAGAGCCACCAGCTGCCGGGCCAACCGTGCGGCCCGGTCGTCGAGTTCGCGGTACGTCAGCCGGACCTCGCCGTCCAGCACGGCCTCCGCGTCCGGCGTGGCCGCGACCTGGGCCGCCCACAGGTCGGTGAGGGTGCGGGTCGCCGGGGCCGGTTCCGGGCCGGGGCGCTCCTGGTGCCGTGCCAGTGCGACGCGACCGAGCAAGAGGTCGGGGTCGGCCGCCATGGCCTCCAGGAGCCGTACGAGACGGTCGAGGGTGGCCTCGGCCCAGTCGGCGTCGAAGAGGTCGGGACGGTAGGCGAGGCGGAAGCGCGGGCGGGGGCCCGGCACCGCCACCAGGGTCACGGGGTAGTGGGTCGCGTCGCGTCCGCCCGTGCCCACGACCCGCATGCGGTCGGCGTCGTCCGCCTGGTGCAGGTCCGTCGGGTAGTTCTCGAACACGACGAGCGTGTCGAAGAGTTCGGGGACGCCGGCCGCCCGGTGGATGTCGGCCAGGCCGAGGTGATGGTGGTCGAGAAGGCGGACGTAGCCCTCCTGGACCCGGCGCACGAGCCCGCTCAGGGGTTCGTCGGGGCGGAGCCGTATCCGGGTGGGAATGGTGTTGATGAACAGGCCGACCATCGACTCGACGCCCGGCAGTTCGGCGGGGCGGCCGGAGACGGTGGCGCCGAAGACGATGTCGTCGCGGCCGGTCATCCGGCTGAGCAGGATCGCCCAGGCGCTCTGGACCAGGGTGTTGACGGTGACGCCCAGGCGGGCGGCCAGCGCGGAGAGGCTCGTGCCGGTCTCCTGGGTGAGCTCGGTGCGGGCCTGCGCCGGCTCGCCCGAGCCGCGGCCGTCGGTGGCGTGCGGGGCGAGGCGCGTGGGCTGCGTCACTCCGTCCAGCGCCTCCCGCCAGGCGGCCTCGGCCGCCGTACGGTCCCGGCCGGCCAGCCAGTCCAGGAAGGCGCGGTAGGGCGGTGCGGGTGGCAGGGCGGCGGGGTCGCCGCCCGCCTCGTACAGGGCGAGCAGTTCGCGCAGCAGGACGGAGACCGACCAGCCGTCGAGCAGGATGTGGTGGTGGGTGAGGAGCAGGCGGTGCCGTCGCTCACCGGTGCGGGCCAGGGTGCAGCGGATCAGCGGGGGCGTGGCCGGGTCGAAGCCGCGGGCCAGGTCCTCGTCGAGCAGGTGCGCCCACTCCCGCTCGGTGTCGATGCCGGGGCCGGTCAGTTCGGCCTCGGTCCACGGCAGGGTGGCGCGGGGGGGGGGGGAACGGGCGGGGGGGGGGAGGGAGAAAGGGGGGGAGGAGGGGCGGAGGGGGGGGGGGGGGGGGCGGAGGGAACGGGGGGCGGAGGGCAGAAAGG
>NZ_JBHVGZ010000042.1:23677-62745 GCF_042800355.1 Streptomyces sp. NPDC057623 | reverse complement strand
GCTCGGTGTCGATACTGGGGCCGGTCATTTCGGCTTCGTTCCATGGAAGGGTGGCCCGACATGACACGACCGGCACGGGCGGGCCACCCCCCCGGCGCCGGAAGGCGGCCCGGAGTGCGGGGTGCCGGTCCAGCAGGGCCTGGGCCGCGGCGCGCAGCCGGTCGGCATCGACGGTGCCGTCGAGTTCGAAGACCAGCTGGACCAGATAGACGTCCCGGGCGTCCCGCTCGTGCTCGTACAGGGCGTGGAAGAGCAGGCCTTCCTGGAGCGGGGTCAGCGGCAGTACGTCGATCTGCGCGGGCTGCGTGGTCATGTGCTGTGCTGTCCTTCTGGTCCGGCTAGCCGTCGAGGCCCGCTGCGAGTTCGTCGAGTTCGTCCTGGGAGAGCTCGTCGTCGGTCGGTGGCACGGCCCGCGCGGCGCGGGCGGCCCGCTCGGCCAGCGCGGCGAGCGCCACGAACCAGGCGTCCGCCAGATCCCGTACCTCCGCCTCGGCCAGCACCCCGTCGGCCCAGGACCAGTCGGCCACCAGCCGGGGCCCGTCGCCGGAGTCCTGGACGACGGCGTTGAGGTCGAGGGCGTGCGCGGCACCGAGGCCGGGGTCGACGCCGACGCCGAGCGCGTTCGACTCGGGCGCGAAGGTCCACTCGCCCGTGGGGTCGGGTGCGGTGAACCGGCCCAGGTAGTTGAAGCCGATCTCGGGGGCGGGGTGCCCGGCGAGGCCGGGGGCCGTCTCGGGGTTGAGGTGGCGCAGGAGGCCGAACCCGGCGCCGTGGTCGGGCAGTTCCCGCAGGCGCTCGCCGATGCGCCGGGCCGCCGTCTCTGCGGCGGGCCCCGCGGTGAGCGCGTCGGGGAGGTCGATGCCGTCCAGGTCGAGGTGGACCGGGTAGAGGGAGGTGAACCAGCCGACGGTGCGGGACAGGTCGAGGCCGGGCGCGAGTTCCTCACGGCCGTGTCCCTCGACGTCGACGAGGACGTGCGGGGTGCCCTGGCGGTCGGCGACGGCCAGGGCGAGGCCGGTGAGCAGGACGTCCTGGGTGCCGGTGCCGAAGGCGGACGGGACGCTGGTGAGCAGCGGAGCCGTCGCCTCGGGCGGCAGGACGCGGCGCAGCGAGCGGGTGGTCTCGGCGGTGTCGCGGGCGGAGTCGAGCGGGCGGGCGCCGAGCTGGGTGCGCGGGGCGGCCAGCACACGGCGCCACAGTTCGGCCTCGGCGACCCGGGCGGGCCTGCGCGCCTCTTCCGCGAGCAGCGTGGACCAGCGGCGGAACGACGTGCCGACCGGCGGCAGCTTCGGGACCCGGCCCGCGGCGAGCGCCGACCACGCGGCCTCCAGGTCGGGCACGAGGATCCGCCAGGACACCCCGTCCACGGCCAGGTGATGCACGACGAGCAGGAGGCGCCCGGCGCGCTCCGGTCCGGGGTCGAACCACACCGCCCGCGCCATCGTCCCGGCAGCCGGATCGAGCAGCCCGACGGCCCGTTCGAACTCCTCCCTGACCGCCGCGTCGAGGTCACCGTCGGCGCCGTCGCGCACGTCGCGCCGGTCGAGCAGATCGGCGGCGCGCAAGCGGCCGACCGGGCCGACGTCGAGTTCACCGGACGCGGTGAGACGGGACCGCAGCATGTCGTGGTGGTCGATCAGCGCCTGCAACGCCTCGGTCATGCGCGCCGTTTCGGCGCCGGCCGGGACGGTCAGCAGGACGGACTGGCTCAGCCGGCCGACGGGCCCACCGCGCTCCAGCAGCCAGCGCATCACCGGCGTGAGCGGCAGGGCCCCCACGCCGTCGTCCTGTGCGCCGGCCGCCCCCACCGGCCCCCGCGCCACCGCCGCGAGCCCGCTGACGGTCTGGTGCTCGAAGACGTCCCGCGGGCTGATCACCACACCCGCCTCAGCCGCCCGGCTCACCAACCGGATCGACGAGATACTGTCCCCGCCCAGCGCGAAGAAGCCCCGGTCGAACGGAACCTCCGACAGTTTCAGCAGATCACGGAAGAGGTCGGCGAGAACCCGCTCGGCAGGTGATGCGGCGACCTCGTCAGTGGGGGTCACGGCCGCCGCGTGGACGGGCAGGGGCAGGGCCTTGCGGTCGAGCTTGCCGTTGGCGGTCAGCGGCAGCCGGTCCAGGACGACGACGGCCGAGGGCACCATGTAGTCGGGCAGTCCCTTCTCGGCGTGCTGCCGCACCGTCGCCGGATCCGGGGGCGACGCGGGGGCTTCGGGTACGACGTACGCGACCAGGCGTCGCTCTCCGGGCTCGTCCTCCCGTACGACGACGGCGACATGCCCGACCTGCGGGTGCCGGGCCAGCGTGGCCTCGATCTCGCCCGGCTCGATGCGGAAGCCACGGACCTTGACCTGGTCGTCGGAGCGGCCCGCGTACTCCAGCTCACCGTCGGCCGACCAGCGCGCCAGGTCGCCGGTGCGGTACATCCGTTCACCGGGGCCACCGAACGGGTCCGCCACGAACCGTCCGGCCGTCAGACCCGGCCGGCCCAGATAGCCGCGTGCCACGCCGGCGCCCGCGAGATACAACTCGCCCACCACTCCCGGCGGGACCGGTCGCAGCCAGGCGTCCAGCACATGGGCGCGCGTCCGGGTGACCGGACGGCCGATGGACGGCGCCTCGTCGCCGGAGAGGGGCACGCTGATCGTGGCGCACACCGTCGACTCGGTCGGACCGTAGGCGTTGGCCATGCGTCGGCCCGGCGACCAGCGGGCGACCAGCTCTCCCGGGCACGCTTCGGCACCGACGACCAGGGTGCGCAGCTCGGGGAGGTCGCAGGCGGGCAGCGTCGCGAGGGCGGCGGGCGGGATCAGGGCGTGGGTGATCGACTCGTCCGTCAGCGTCCGCCTGAGCGGTTCGCCGACGAGTGGGCCGGTCTCGGCCGGGACCACCAGTGTCCCGCCCGAGGCGAACGCCATCAGCAGTTCCATCACCGAGGCGTCGAATCCGGGCGCGGAGAACTGGAGCACCCTGGACCGCGCGTCGAGGCCGAAGCGTTCAATCTGGGTCTGTGCGAGGGCGGCGAGGCCCCGGTTCCCGACGACGACGCCCTTCGGCACACCCGTCGAGCCGGAGGTGTAGATGACGTACGCGGCCTGGTCGGGGTGGTACGTCTCCGGGATCTCGCCCGGTACTCCGTCCAGGGCGATGTCGTCGAGGACATACGCCGGCCGGGCGTCGCCGATCATGAAGTCGATGCGCTCACGCGGCAGTCCGGGGTCCACCGGCAGGAACGCGGCACCGGTCAGTGCCACCGCCAGGATCGCGACGACCCGGTCCACTGAGCGCGGGAGCAGCACCGCCACCACGTCGCCCGCGCCGATGCCCCGCCCGGCGAGTCGACGGGCCAACCGCTCGGCGCGCCGGTCCAGTTCGGCGTAGGAGAGCTGGTTGAGCGCGGGGGCTTCGGGTGTCCGGCGTACCTGCTGACGGAACAGTTCGGTCAGGGACGCCGTGGATGACGCGGACGGTCCGGCGCTCCACTCGTCGAGGCGCCGCAGTTCCCCGGCGTCCAGCAGTTCGATGTCGCCCAGGCGCCGGTCGGGGTGCGCGGCGACGGCCGTCAGGACCTGAACGAGGCGGCGGACTAGGTGCTGGGCGGTGCCGGGGTCGAACAGGTCGGTGCTGTACTCGGCGACGCCGTCGATGCCGGCCGTGGAACCGTCGGCGTGGCGGCGCTCGGTGAGGTACAGGGACAGGTCGAAGCGGGCGGCACCGGTCTCGACCGGCTCACGGGCGACGCGGAGGCCGGGCAGGGCGAGGGCGGGCTCGGTGGTGTGGCCGGTGAAGGCCAGCATGACCTGGAAGAGGGGGTGGCGGGCGAGGGAGCGTTCGGGGCTGATCGCGTCCACGAGGAGGTCGAACGGCACGTCCTGGTGGGCGTAGGCGGCGAGGTCGAAGTCCCGGGTGCGGTTGAGGAGTTCGCGGAAGGTGGGGTTGCCGGAGGTGTCGGTACGCAGGGTGAGGCTGTTGACGAAGAAGCCGACGAGGTCGTCGAGCCTGCCGTCGGTCCGTCCCGCGACGGGCGTGCCGATGGGGATGTCGGTGCCGGAGCCGAGCCGGGTCAGCAGTGCGGCGAGCCCGGCCTGGAGCACCATGAACAGCGTGACCCGCGAGGAGGCGGCGAGGCCGGCGAGGCCGGCGTGCAGGTCGGCGTCGAGGGTGAGGGCGACGCGGCCGCCCCGGCCGGTGGGTTCGGCGGGCCTGGGCCGGTCGGCGGGGAGGGGCAGCTCCTGCGGAGCACCGCTCAACGAGCGCTTCCAGAACTCCGTCTGACGTGACATCAGGCTGTCGGGCGTGCCCTCGGGGCCGAGCAGCTCACGCTGCCAGCAGGTGAAGTCGGCGTAGCCGACGTGCAGTTGGTGCCACTGTGGGGCGTGGCCCGCGCGCCGTGCCGCGTACGCCGTCTCCAGGTCGCGCATCAGCGGTGCCATGGACCAGCCGTCCACCGCGATGTGGTGGGCGAGGAGCAGCAGGACGTGGGTGTCGGGTGCGAGGCGGTACAGGGTCGCGCGCAGGGGGAGGTCGGTGGCGAGGTCGAAGCGGTGTCCGGCCGCCCCGGTGAGCAGGGCGGGGAGTTCGGCCTCGGTGGCGGGGACGACCGGCAGGGGCGTCCGTGTCTCGTCCGGGGGCAGGATCCGCTGGTACGGAGTGCCCTGGACGTCCGGGTAGCGCGTGCGCAGCGGCTCGTGGCGGACCACGACGTCGGCGAGGGCCGCCCCCAGTGCCTCGTGATCGAGCGGACCGGTGACGCGCAGCGCCCATGGCACGGTGTAGGTGGTGTGTCCGCCGTCGAGGCGGCTCATGAACCACAGGCGCTGCTGGGCGTACGACAGCGGCAGCGGGTCGGGCCGCCGGTCCCGGTGGGCGAGTTCGGGGCGCCGCGCGTCCTGGGCGTCGCCCGCACGGGCCGCGAGTCCGGCGGGGGTCGGGGTCTCGAAGACGGCCCGTACGGGCAGGGAGGTGCCGAGCGCGGCCCTGATCCGGTCGGCCAGCCGCATGGCGAGCAGGGAGTCACCGCCGAGGGCGAAGAAGCCGTCGTCGGCGCCGACCTGGTGCGGGTCGAGGCCGAGGACGTCGGCGAACAGGCCGCACAGGATCTCCTCCCGCGGGGTGCGCGGGGCGCGCCCGGCTCCCGTCCCGCAGGCCGCGGCGGGAGCGGGCAGGGCGGCGCGGTCGAGCTTGCCGTTGGCGGTCAGCGGCAGCCGGTCCAGGACGACGACGGCCGAGGGCACCATGTGGTCCGGCAGCGATCGGGCCATGTGCCGGCGCAGTGCCGCGGGGTCGGGGGCGGTGTCGGCGACGACGTAGGCGACCAGCCGCCCGTCCCGGACGAGAGCGACGGCCTGCGCGACCTCGGGGTGGCCGGCGAGCGCCGCCTCCACCTCGCCGAGTTCGATGCGGAAGCCGCGGACCTTGACCTGGTCGTCGGCCCGGCCCGCGTACTCCAGCTCACCGTCGGCCGACCGGCGCGCCAGGTCGCCCGTGCGGTACATCCGTTCACCGGGGCCACCGAACGGGTCCGCCACGAACCGCCCGGCCGTCAGACCCGGCCGGCCCAGATAGCCGCGGGCGAGGCCCGCACCGGCCACGTACAGCTCGCCGGTCACGCCCGGCGCCGCGAGACGCAGGGCGCTGTCGAGGACGTAGGCGCGCAGGTCGGGAATGGTCCGGCCGATCCCGCTCGGCCGGCCGGGCGTGAGCGGCGCTCCGGTGACGTGGACGGTGGTCTCCGTGATCCCGTACATGTTGACCAGGACGGGGGTGTCCTGCGGGTGCCGCGTGTACCAGTCGGCCACCTGGGCGGGGTCGAGGGCCTCACCGCCGAAGACGATGTACCGCAGCGTCAGGTCGTCTGGGACGCCGACGCGCAGCAGTTCCCCGAACGCCGACGGGGTCTGGTTCAGCACCGTGACCCGTTCGCGGGCCAGCAGCCGCAGGAACGCCTCCGGTTCGCGGCTCACCTCGAACGGCACGACCACGAGCGTGCCGCCGTGCAGAAGTGCTCCCCACAGTTCCCAGACAGAGAAGTCGAAGGCGTAGGAGTGGAAGAGTGTCCATACGTCATCGGCGCCGAAGTCGAACCAGTGCCGGGTCGACTCGAACAGTCGGATCACGTTCCGGTGCGGTACGGCGACGCCCTTGGGCCGCCCCGTGGAGCCGGACGTGTAGATGACGTAGGCGAGGTGATCGCCCGTCAGGTGCGCGGCGACGGGGGGCGCTTCGGGAAGCGGTTCGTCGAGTGTGAGCACCGGGACTTCCGAGGCGGGCAGGTGCGCGGCCCTCTCGCGGGTCGTCAGGAGCAGGACCGGCGCCGAGTCCGCCAGCATGAAGGCGAGCCGGTCGGCCGGGTACTCGGGGTCCATCGGCAGGTACGCGGCGCCGGTCCTGAGCACCGCGAGGATGGCCACCACCAGTTCGGCGGAGCGGGGCAGCGCGAGGGCCACCAGGCGTTCCGGGCCCGCGCCCCGGGCGGCGAGTACCCGGGCCAGGCGCTGCGCGCGGGCGTCGAGTTCGGCGTAGGTGAGGCCGGTGCCGTCGTGCACCACGGCGGTGGCGTCGGGGGTGCGGGCGGCCTGGCGCGCGAACAGCTCGGGCAGGGTGGCGGCCTCCCTCGCGTCGCCGGCCGCGACCGGGGCTTGAGCCGGAGCCGCGCCGAGCAGTCGCTCCCGCTCCCCCGGCAGCAGGACCTCCACCGCACCGAGGCGCCGGAACGGGTCCGTGGCCAGGGCTTCGAGGGCGAGGGCGAACCGGTCCAGCAGAGCGCGGGCGCCGCTCTCGTCGTACAGGTCGGGGCGGTACGACAGCCGCAGGGCGAGGCGTCGGGCGGGCAGGACGGCGAGGGTCAGCGGGTAGTGGGTGGCATCGCGGCCGGGAAGCTGGGTGACCGGGGAGGCCGCGCCGCCGTCCGATGCCCCCGGGTGGTTCTCGAAGGCGAGCAGGGTGTCGAAGAGTTCACCCCCGGCGTGGGTGACCCGCCGGATGTCGGCGAGGCCGAGGTGCTGGTGGGCGAGCAGACCCGTCTGCCGGTGCTGGAGATCGGTGAGGAGGTCGGCGACGGTCCCGGCATCGCTCCACCTCACCCGCGTCACCACGGTGTTGATGCAGAAGCCGACCATGGTGGCGATGTTCGGCAGCTCGGGCGGGCGCACGGACACGGTCTGGCCGAAGACGACGTCGGTGCGACCGGTGAGGCGGCCCAGCAGCACTCCCCAGGCGCCCTGGACGAGGGTGTTGAGGGTGATCCCGAGGGAACGGGCCGTGGTCTCGGCGGCCCGGGTCAGCTCTTCGGGGAGTTCGACGACGAGTTCGGCCGGCAGGACGGTCGCGGCGGTCGCGGCATCGGCGACGGTCGGGGTGGGCGCGGCGGGAGGGAGGAGGCCGGGCTCGGACACCCCGTCCAGCGCGTCACGCCAGGCCGTCTCCGCCGCGTCCCGGTCCTGCCGGGACAGCCAGGCGAGGTAGTCACGGTAGGCGGGCGCCGGAGGCAGGGAGGTCGGGTGCTCACCCGCGTACAGGGCGCCGAACTCGCGCACGAGCAGTTGCTTCGACCAGCCGTCGAGCAGGATGTGGTGGTTGGTGACGACGAGGCGGTACCGGTCGGGAGCGAAGCGCACCAGCAGGTACCGGATGAGCGGGGGCTTCGCCAGGTCGAAACGGCGGGTGCGCTCTTCGTCCAGCAGCCGCTCCCACTCCTTGTCCCGCTCGTCCTCACCGAGCACCGACAGGTCTGCCTCCGCCCAGGGCAGTTCGACGTCGGTGGGGACGATCTGCACGGGCGCCCCGGTCTCCCGGCGGCGGAAGCAGGCGCGCAGGTTGGGGTGCCGGTCGAGCAGGGCCTGCCCCGCGGCGCGGACGACGGCCGGGTCGACCGGGCCGGTCAGCTCCAGGATCTGCTGGGCGGCGTACACGTCGGGTGCGTGCTCGTCGTCGTACAGCGCGTGGAAGAGCAGGCCTTCCTGCAGCGGCGACAGGGGCAGGATGTCGGCGATTGCGGACCGCGTCACCGTGAGTTACCTCCACTCGCTTCCGAACTCGGTTTCGAGTTCGTCGATCTCTGCTTGGGACAGCGCCACCAGGGGCAGGTCGGACGGGGTGTGCCCGCCCGTCGGACGACCGTCGGCCTGGGCGGCCAGTTCCGCGCACCACAGGTCGGCGAGGGCGCGGACGTCGCCCTCGGACCAGATGCCGGGGGCCCAGGACCAGGTGGCGGTGAGCCTGCCGTCGCCAGTGGTCACGGCGGTGATCTCCAGGCCGTGGGCGACGGGCAGGGCGGGGTCGTGGGCCGCGCCCAGACCGGGGGGCGTCTCGGGGGCCACCGCCCAGTCGGCGCCCGCCTCCCGGGTCGTACGCCCCAGGTAGTTGAAGCCGATCTCGGGCGCCGGGAGCGCGGCCAGGACCGGGCCGGTGTCGGGGTTGAGGTGCCGGAGCAGTCCGTGTCCGATCCCGTGGTCGGGTACGGACCGCAGCTGCTCCTTGACGGTCTTCAGGACCTGGGCCCGATCGTCGAGGTCCACCTCGGTGAGGTCGAGCCGGGCGGGCACGACGCTGGTGAACCACCCCACCGTGCGGGACAGGTCCACGCCGTCGGCGATCTCCTCGCGGCCGTGCCGCTCGATGTCGAGCAGGATGCCCCGACGGCTCGTGCGGCGGGCGAAGGCGGCGGTCAGCGCGGCGAGGAGGACGTCCTCGGGGCCCGCGTGGAAGGCGGCCGGGACGGTGGTGAGCAGGTCGGTGGTGACGTCGGCGGGAAGCTCCCGGGTGAGGTGGCGCATGGCGCCGACCGTGTCCAGCTCCGGGTCGGGGCGTCGGGTACCGAGGAGCCGTCCTCTGTCGAGGGGGTTCGGGTTCTCCAACATCCGCTGCCATAGGTCGAGTTCGACGGCCCGTCCTCGCGCCTCGCGCTCCAGCAGGAGGGTCCACTGCCGGAGGGACGTACCGGGCGAAGGCGCCTCCTGCGCGCGCCAGGCCGCTGCCAGGTCGGTGCGGAGGATGTTCCAGGAGACACCGTCCACGGCAAGGTGATGGATCGTCAGCAGCAGGCGTCCCGGACGGCCGGGTCCGGCGTCGAACCACACGGCTCGCAGCAACCTGCCCTCAGCCGGGTCCAGTTGATGAACGGCGCCATCAGGGGTGTCGGTCCCAGGAACAGGCACAGCGGCGGACGGAGGCACCCGTTCCAGCAGCTCGCCCGCGTCGACGCTTCCCGGCGGCGTGATCTCGGCCCTCCAGTCGTCGGTGCTCAGCCGCATCCGCAGGGCGTCGTGACGGTCCACCAGGGCCTGGAGCGCGCGCGTCAGACGCTGCTCGTCGGCGTCGGCGGGCGTGACGAGCAGGACGGACTGGCTGAACGAGGCGATCGGACCGCCGCGTTCCCGCAACCGGTGCAGGGCCGGGGTGAGGGGCAGCTTCCCGATCGCCGGTTCCCGGTCCGGGGACGGGCTGCCGGGCGCGGGTCGGGTCGCCGCCAGCGCGGCGAGCGCGGCCACGGTCCGCTGCTCGAACACATCGCGCGGAGTCAGGCGCAACCCCGCGGCGAGCGCACGGCTCACCAGATGGATCGAAGTGATGCTGTCGCCACCGAGGTCGAAGAAGCCCTCCTCGACGCCCACGTCCGCCACCCCGAGGACCTCGGCGAAGATCTCCTGGAGCGTCTTCTCCTCGACGGTGCGCGACACCCGCCCCCTACCCGCCGACATCGCCCCCCTGGCGGGCTCGGGCAGGGCCGCGCGGTCCAGCTTGCCGTTGCCCGTCATCGGAAGGACGTCCAGCGGCACCAGCGCCTCGGGCACCATGTGGGCGGGCAGGTGCCGGGCGCAGTGGGCGCTGACGGCCGGGAGGTCGGCCTCGCCGGCTCCGACGACGTACCCGACGAGTCTCCGGACGCCACCCGCGTCCTCGCGGACGAGCACCACGGCCTGGACGACGGCCGGATGGGCGGTCAGTACGCCCTCGATCTCCCCCGGCTCGATCCGCAGCCCCCGGATCTTGAGCTGTCCGTCCGCCCGTCCCCGCAGCTCCAGGGTGCCGTCGGGGCGGCGTACGGCGAGGTCGCCGGTGCGGTACATCCGCTCGCCGGTCTCGGCCGGGCCGAAGGGGTCGGCGACGAACCGCTCGGCGGTCAGGCCCGGACGGTTCCAGTAGCCGCGCGCCACATGGTCGCCGGCCACATACAACTCGCCCTCGACGCCCACTGGTACGGGGTTCAGGCGTGTGTCCAGCACATAGGCGCGGGTGTTCCACATGGGCCGGCCGATCGGCACGGGGCCCGTCGGGAGGTCGTCCTGGGGTTCGATGCGGTGGTCGGTGCAGCCGACGGTGAGTTCGGTGGGGCCGTAGTGGTTGATCAGCCGGACGTGCGGGTGCGCGTGTCGCCACTCGCGCAGAGCCTCTCCCACCAGTGCCTCGCCGCCGAGCATGAACTCCTCGCCGGGCGACAGGTCGTGCGGGAGCGCGTGCAGCAGCGGGAGGTGGCTGGGTGTGGCCTTGAGGAAGCCGTAGCCGCCGGGCAGCGGCGCGGCACCGGCCTCGTGGAAGGCGGCGATGTGCACGCGACCGCCCGCCGCGAGCGCCCCGTGCAGGGTGGTCACGGTCGCGTCGAACGACATGGCGGCGTGCAGGAGTGAGGCACCCCGCAGACTCGGGTACGCCTCGACGCACCGGGCCACGTAGGTGGTGAGGTTGCGGTGCTCGACGACGACCCCCTTGGGGCGTCCGGTGGTGCCGGAGGTGTAGATCAGGTAGGCGGGATCCGCGGGTCGCACGTCGACAAGGGGCACGTTGTCGGTGCCCTCCGGTACGGCGTCGGGGGATACGACGGGACCGTCCAGCCAGTGCCCCCCGTCCCGGCTGATCAGGCACACCGGGGCCGCGTCGGCGAGCAGGTAGGCGGTGCGCTCGGCCGGGTGCTCGGGGTCCAGGGGCAGATAGGCGGCGCCGGCCTTGAGGACGGCCAGTACGGCGACCGCGAGGTCGACCGAACGGGGCAGCGAGAAGGCGACGACTCGACCGGGACCGGCGCCGTACGAGACCAGTACACGCGCCAACCGATCGGCACGTGCCGCCAATTGACGGTACGTCAGCTCCACGGCCGCGTCCTCGACCGCCACCGCATCCGGTGTACGGGCAACCCACGTCTCGAACATCCGGGGGAAGGTGGTGTCCGGGATCTCCCGCGCCGTGTCGTTGAACTCGACGAGCAGCCGGTGCCGTTCGCCGTCCGCGAGGACGTCGAGCGCGCCGATCGCCCGGTCCGGGTCGTCGACGGCGGCCCGCAGCAGCCGTTCCAGACGGGCGGCCAGTTCCTCGGCCGTACGGCGGTCGAAGAGGTCGGCGCTGTACTGCAGCACGCCGTCGATGCCGTCCGGAGATCCGTCGGCCGTGCGCCGCTCGCCCAGGTTGAAGGTCAGGTCGATCTTCGTCGCTCCGGTCTCCACCGGCAGGGTCCGCGCCCGCAGATCCGGGAGGTCGAGGCCCGGTTCGGCGGTCGGCCGGAAGGCGAGCATCACCTGGAACAGCGGGTGCCGGGCGAGTGAGCGCGGCGGGTTGAGGGCCTCCACCAACTGCTCGAACGGCAGGTCCTGGTGGGCGTAGGCCGCGAGATCGGTCTCCCGTACCCGGTCCAGCAGTTCCCGGAAAGCCGGGTCGCCGGAGGTGTCGGTGCGCAGCACCAGGTTGTTGAGGAAGCAGCCGACCAGGTCGTCGAGCGTCTCGTCGGCCCGTCCCGCGACCGGGGTGCCGAGCGGGATGTCGGTGCCCGCGCCGAGGCGGGTGAGCAGGGCGGCGAGCCCTGCCTGCACGGCCATGAACACCGTCGTTCCGGTCGCGGTGGCCAGCTCGCGCAGGCGCCGGTGCAGGTCGGCGTCGAGACGCACCGGGATGTCGCCGCCCCGGTGGGTGGCGCGGGCCGGACGCGGGCGGTCGACGGGGAGGGCCAGTTCGTCGGGGAGTCCGGTGAGCGCCTCACGCCAGTGGGCGAGCTGACGGTCCTGGTCGTGGCCCAGGACGTCCTGCTGCCAGGTGCCGTAGTCGGCGTACTGGAGGGGCAGCGGCCGCCAGTCCGGCTCACGCCCCGCGACCCGGGCCCGGTAGGCGGTCGCCAGGTCCCGGGCCAGGGGCTCCAGGGACCAGCCGTCCGCGGCGATGTGGTGCAGCACGAGGAGGAGTACATGGTCCTCGGGGCCGAGGACGAGGAGGTGCGCGCGAAGCGGGATCTCTTGGGCGATCCGGAAACCAGGCAAGGCCAACTTCCGCAATACCCCCGGGAGTTCGAGCTCGGCGACGGCGTCGGTCCCGAGCTCGGGTCGTACGGCCTCCAGCACCCGCTGGCGGGGCAGCCCGTCCGCCTCCGGGTACACGGTGCGCAGGATCTCGTGCCGGGCGACCAGATCGGCGAGCGCGGCGCGCAGCGCGTCCGCATCGAGCGGACCGCCGGTCAGCCGTACGGCGAGGGGGATGTTGTAGGCGGCGCCGGGTCCTTCCAGCCGGTGCAGGAACCACAGCCGTCGCTGGGCGGAGGACAGCGGGGCCTCGCCCTGTGCCGTGCTCCGGGGACCGGGCCGTGGCCGCAGGGCCGTTGCCGTGCCTATCAGCCGGGCGAGCCCGGCGGGCGTGGGTGCCCGGAACACGTCGCGCAGGGTCAGCTCGGCGCCGAGCGCGGCGCGGACACGGCCGAGGAGCCGCAGCGCGAGCAGCGAATGGCCGCCGAGGGCGAAGAAGCCGTCGCCGGCCCCCACTTCGGGCAGGCCGAGCACATCGGCGAACAGGCCGCACAGGACAGCTTCGTACGGCGTACGCGCGGCGGCACCGCGCGCGGCTGCCGACCCCGCGGTCACGGTCGGCGGGACCGGCAGTGCGGCCCGGTCGAGCTTGCCGTTGGCCGTCAGCGGCAGCCGGTCCAGGACGACGAGCGCCGACGGCACCATGTAGTCGGGCAGTCGGGCGGCGAGGTGGTCGCGCAGGGCGTCCGGTGCCGGTGCCGCGCCCTCGGCGGGGACGGCGTAGGCCACCAGGCGCCGGTCGCCGGGCGGGTCCGCTCGAACGACGGCGACCGCCTGGGCGACCCCAGGGTGGCCGGCCAGGGCCGCCTCGATCTCGCCGGGCTCGATGCGGAAGCCGCGCAGCTTGATCTGCCCGTCGGCGCGGCCGAGGAAGGCGAGTTCGCCGTCGGGCGTGACGCGGACGCGGTCGCCGGTGCGGTACATACGGGCGCCGGGCGGGCCGAAGGGGTCGGCGACGAAGCGCTCGGCGGTCGCGTCAGGGCGGTTCAGATAGCCGCGGGCGACACCTGGGCCGGCGACGTACAGCTCCCCCACCGTGCCCGTGGGGACGGGCTGGAGGGTGCCGTCGAGGACGTGGGCGCGCATGCCGTCCAGCGGGCGGCCGATGGGCAGCGGGTCGGGCACGGGGGCACCCGGCGGGCAGGGGCGGTAGGTGGCGAAGGTGGTCGTCTCGGTCGGGCCGTAGCCGTCGGTGACGGTCAGCCCCGGGCAGGCGTCCAGGACCCGGCGCACGGCGGCGGCAGGGACCGCCTCGCCGCCCGTCCACACCTGGCGCAGTCCCGTGAAGCAGCCCGGGGCCTCCTCCGCGGCGAGCCGGAAGAGTCCGGCCGTGAGCCACAGCGCGGTCAGTCCGTGCCGTTTCGTCAGACGCGCCACGGCCGCGGCGTCCATCTCCTCGTCCGGGTCGGCGACCACGACGGTGCCGCCGGTCAGCAGCGGCACCCACAGTTCGTAGGTGGACGCGTCGAAGGCGGTCGGCGAGTGCAGCGGCACGCGCGCGTGGGCGCCGCCCTCGAACGCCGCGTCGGTGGCGAGGGCGGTGATGTCGCGGTGGGTGACGGCGACGCCCTTCGGGGTGCCGGTGGAGCCGGATGTGTAGCTGATGTAGGCCAGTTGGGCGGGGTGCAGCGCTATGTCCGGGTCGGTGTCCGGTTCGGTGGCGAGCGACGCGTCGGGGACGATGACGACGACGGGGCCGTCGCAGGTCTCCTCGGTCGGCTCGGACTCCGCCTCGGTCAGCAGGATCGCGGCACGCGTCTCGGCGAGGATCCGTCGGGTGCGGGCACCCGGGGCCCGCGGGTCGAGGCCGACGTACGCACCGCCCGCCTTGAGTACGGCGAGCAGTGCGAGGACCAGGTGGTCCGAGCGGCGCATCAGCACCGCCACGCGGTCCTCCGGGCGGACACCCAGGGCGATCAGCCGGTGGGCGAGCCGGTTGGCGCGGGCGTTCAACTCGCCGTAACCGATGTCGCGTTCGCCGTGGGCGAGGTCCGATCGCAGCGCCACGCCCGTCGGGTCCGCGGCTACGCGAGCCGCGAACAGGGCGGGCACGCTCGCCTCACCCCGGCCCGGGTCTGCGCCGACGAGTCGTGAGTGCTCCCCCGCGAGGGCCGTCTCGACGCGGCCGACCGGGGTGCCGGGGCCGAGCGCGGCACCGGCGAACCGCTCCACGAAGTGCGTGAACCGCCGGTGATGTGCGGTGAGTTCGGCGTCCGTGTAGAGCTCGGGGCTCGCGTCGAGGTCGACGCGGATGCCGCGGCCGTCCGCGCGGTCGTACACGTTGAAGGCGAGGTCCTCGATCGGCCCCGTGGAGAGGTTGTGGCGGGTGGTCGGGTGCCCGGCGAAGCGCAACTCGGGCCCGAACGCCATGATGTTGACGACCGGCCCGAAGAACCGCCGCCCGCCCTGCGGCCAGTCCAGTTCCCGTCGCAGGTCCTCGCCCCGCAGCCGCTGGTGGGCCAGCAGGTCCCGGGTGGCCGTCGCGGTCCGGCGTACGAGGTCGAAGGCCGCCGTGTCGGGCCGTACGGACAATCGCAGCGGGAGCACGTTGGACGCCATGCCCGGGGTGGCGAGTTCCGTCTCGCTCTCGCGGGCGCTGACGGCGAGGCCCAGCACGATGTCGCGGGCTCCGGTGAGCCGGTGCAGATAGGCGGCGGTCGCGGCGAGGACGACACGCGACCAGCGGGTGCCGGCGCGCTCGGCGGCGGCGTGCACCAAGTCCCCCGCCGCTTCGGGGAGACGACCCGTTCGCCGCAGGAAGCGGGCGGCGACCTGGGGTGGGCCTGCGGACAGGCCCACGGCGTCGGGTCGGTCGGCGAGAGTGCCGGTCCAGTACGTCTGGTCCTTGGTGTGCCGTTCACCGGTCCGGTACGCCTCGTCCGCGGCGACGAGTGGGGCGAGCGGCGCGGCAGGCGGGGTGTGCGGGATGCCGGCTACGCGGGCGGTGTAGGCGTCGGCGACCCGCGCGGCGATCAGGGAGCAGCTGTAGCCGTCGACGGCGATGTGGTGGTAGCGCTGGTACCAGATCCAGTGGGCGTCGGCGAGCTTCAGCAGCGCGTACCGGAAGAGCGGGGACCGGTCGAGGTCGAACGGCGTGCCGAAGTCGGCGGTCATCCATGCCTGGGCGGCTGCCATGGCGTCGGGCTCGTCCGCGAGGTCGACGACGGGCAGGTCCCGGTCGGGCCCGGCCTCGACGAACTGGCGCACGGTGTCGTCGGCGGCCGCGAAGCGCACGCGCAGCGTCTCGGTGGCGGCCACCACCTGCCGTGTCGCGGCCCGGAAGTGCCGGGGGTCGACAGGGCCGTGGATCTCGGTGTACTCGCCCACGTTGTAGGCGGGCCCCACCGGATCGAGCCGCTGGCCGAACCACATGGAGCGCTGGGCGGCGGACAGGTCCAGGTCCGGTACGCCGGTCATCGGCCCTCCGCCCCGGCGACGGCACCGGTGAGCAGTCGTTCCACCTGTGCGGTGACGGTCAGGGGGCCGGTGTCGCGGTCGGGCCAGGGGACGCGCAGCCAGGGTTCGGCGGGGACCAGCGCGAGGTCGCGGGCCTGGCGGGCGCGGCCGCCGCCGGTGATGTTGAGGAGCACGAGTTCGTCACGGCGGACCCGGCCGGCCCGGACCGCTTCGGCCAGAGCGGCGAGGGCGACTCCGGCGCCGGGCTCGATGTCGATGCCCTCGACCTCCTCGAAAAGCGCCATGGCGGCGAGCGCGGACTCGTTGTCGGTACATCGGATCGCGCCACCGCTCTCGGCCAGCACGTCCCGGACGCCGCCGCGGAGGGAGAACGGCGGGCGGCGGTTGGTCAGTTCACGGGCCAGCGGCTCGTGCTCGCGGTGGGCCGGGGCCAAAGCCGCGCCGCGCCAGGCGTCGTACAACGGCGCGAAGGGGGTGTTCTGGCACATCAGCAGGCGGGGCAGCGGCTCGCCGTCCGCGCGGACCCGGCGTGCCGCCTCGTGGGCGCCGATGGCCCCGGTGCCGCTGCCGACGGCCTGGACGTATGTGTCCGGCAGCCGGCCCAGCGCCTCGGCGGCGGCCAGCATGACGGTGCCGAGGCCGTCGCGGCGACCCACGTTGCGGCAGCCGCCCTCCGCGTGGTGGCCGGGGAGTCGTGCGAGGAGGTCGGCGCAGGCGATGGCGTCGCTGTAGGTGGCGGGGCCGTCGAGGACGACGAGCCGGACGCAGGGGTCGAGCGGGGCGGGGAACCGCATCCGCTCCAGGGCGGGGGCGGGCACGACGAGCAGACAGGGCACCCGGTGCCGGGTGGCGGCCCAGGCGAAGGCGGCGGCGGTGTTGCCGGCGGAGGGGATCACCAGCACGGGCGGTTCGGCGGGCAGCCGGCCCAGCACGGTGTACGCCTCCAGGTCCTTGAACGTGCAGGTGGGCAGCTGTGCCCCGCGCTCGGGCCAGTACCCGTTGAAGGCGACCCAGAGCCGGTCGAGGCCGATACGGCGGCCGAGGCGTTCGGCGCGGTGGACGACCGGGCCGGGCACCTCGGGGAACGTCTGCGCCACCGGCAGCAGCGGGGCGTGCCGGAACAGCCCGGTACTTTCACCGACGCGCGTTCCGGTTCTTTCGTACTCGGTGCGCAGAAATGCCGGTTCGTGCCGACGGGAGCAGTCGAGGACGAGGCCGTCGTCCTCGTATCGGGTTCCGCATGAGGAACAGACGAGTGTGTAGTGACGTGTTCCCGGGCGTACTCCGGACATGTTCGCTTGCCTTCCGCAGTGCCGCGTTTCGCTGATCAATTTGACCCGGCGCTTCAGGAAGGACGGGCGACATGCGAATTACCTTTTCACGACGCCTGGTTGACGGATGGGAAGCGCTTACCGACTTCTTACCGAGAACGACGGAGTGTTCAGTTCCGCTTCACTTGCCCTTATCTGCCGAACAGTTGGGAGAGCACACGCTGCGGAGATCATCCGAGACGCCACAAGCCGTGAGGAAAGGGTGGCGGAAACATGGGTCATACGCCGACGCATACGACTCCGGGAAATGGGGTAGAGCTCTCTGCCTGGCTCCCGTCCCAGGTTCCGGTTTCCCTTCTGACCGCGCAAGGCAGAACAGCGGACGAGAGGTACCGGGAGCCATCCTCCGAGACCCTGCTGACGGCGTACCGGAAGATGGTCCTCGGGCGCCGCTTCGACGAGCAGGCGACCGCGCTCGCCCGGCAGGGCAGGCTGGCGGTCCACCCGTCCAGCCTCGGTCAGGAGGCCTGCCAGATCGGCGCCGCGCTCGCGCTGCGCGACACGGACTGGCTGTTCCCCACCTACCGGGACTGCGTCGCGCTGATCAGCCGCGGGATCGACCCGGTCGAGGCGCTGACGCTGCTGCGCGGCGACGCCCACTGCGGCTACGACCCGCTGCACCACCGCACCGCGCCGCAGTGCACCCCGCTCGCCACCCACGCCGCGCACGCCACCGGACTGGCCCACGCGGAGCGGCTGAAGGGCACGGACACCGTCGCCCTCGCGCTCGTCGGCGACGGCGCCACCAGCGAGGGCGACTTCCACGAGGCGCTCAACCTGGCGGGTGTGCTGCGCGCGCCGGTGGTCTTCCTCGTGCAGAACAACCGGTACGCCATCTCCGTCCCGCTGTCCGCCCAGTGCGCGGCACCGGGCCTGGCGTACAAGGGAATCGGCTACGGCGTCCGTTCGGAACAGGTGGACGGCAACGACGCCGCGGCCGTCCTCGCCGTACTGAGTACGGCGGTCGAGGACGCGCGGGCGGGCGGCGGACCGTGGCTGGTCGAGGCACACACCTACCGCCTGGGCCCGCACACCAGCGCCGACGACCCGTCCCGCTACCGCCCGGCGGAGGAGGCCGAGCACTGGCGCCGACGCGATCCCGTCACCCGCCTGGAGTCCGCCCTGCGCGAGCGCGGCGTGCTGACCCCCGAGGACGCCGAAGCCGCGACCGCGCAGGCGCAGGCGTACGCGGCCGACCTGCGCGCACGGCTCACCGCGGATCCCGAGACCGACCCCCGGACCCTGTTCGACCACGTCTTCGCCGAGCCGCCCCCGCACCTGACGGAGCAACGCGCCGCCCTGCGGGCCGAGTTGGAGGAACGCTGACATGACGACGAGTGTGGCGATGGCGCAGGCCCTCAACACCGCCCTGCGGGACGCGCTCGGCGCGGACGAACGCGTCGTCGTCTTCGGCGAGGACGTCGGCCGCCTCGGCGGAGTCTTCCGGGTGACCGACGGGCTCACCGAGGAGTTCGGCGACCGGCGCTGCTTCGACACCCCGGTCAGCGAGGCCGGCATCGCGGGGTTGGCGGTCGGGATGGCGATGGCCGGGTTCCGGCCGGTGGTGGAGATGCAGTTCGACGCGTTCGCCTACCCGGCGTTCGAGCAGATCGCCTCCCACATGGCCAAGATGCGCAACCGCACGCGGGGAGTGCTCCCGCTGCCCCTGGTCGTCCGCATCCCGTACGGCGGCGGCATCGGCGGTGTGGAGCACCACAGCGACTCCAGCGAGGCGTACTACGCGCACACGGCCGGTCTGAAGGTGGTGACGCCGGCGACGGCCGCGGACGCCTACTCCCTGCTGCGTGAGGCGATAGACGACCCGGACCCGGTGATCTTCCTGGAGCCGAAGCGCCACTACTGGACCAGGGAAGCGGTCCGGCTCCCCGCGCGCACCGAGCCGTTCGGCACCGCAGCGGTACGCCGGTCCGGAACCGACGCGACGGTGGTGGCGTACGGACCGTCGGTCGCCGTCGCCCTGGAGGCGGCCCGGGAGGCAGCGGCCGAGGGCCTGGACGTGGAGGTGCTGGACCTGCGCAGCCTCGTGCCGCTGGACGACCGTACGCTCACCGCGTCGGTCCGCCGCACGGGCCGCTGCCTGGTGGTGCACGAGGCGCAGGGCTTCGCCGGGGTCGGCGCCGAGATCGCGGCGCGGGTGCAGGAACGGTGCTTCGACGCGCTGGTCGCGCCGGTGCTGCGGGTCACCGGGTTCGACATCCCGTATCCGCCCCCGCTGCTGGAGGGCGCGCATCTGCCGGGCACCGGGCGGGTGCTGGAGGCGCTGCGGCGGCTGCTGCCGGAGGCAGCCGGGCGGCGCCCGCGTCAAGTCGCCTCCGGTTCCTCCGAGTCGGACGGCCGGACCTTCTGTCTGCCCGATCTGGGCGAGGGGCTGGCGGATGCCGAGGTGCTGGAGTGGACGGTCGCGGTGGGCGACACTGTCGAGCAGGACCAGGTCGTGGCCGAGGTGGAGACCGCCAAGTCGGTGGTGACGCTGCCGAGTCCGTACGCCGGGACGGTCACCGCCCTGCACTGCCGGGCGGGTGAGGTCGTGCGGGTGGGAACGCCGTTGCTGACGGTGGCGGACACCGCGTCGCAGGAACCGGGTTCCGGGGCTGTGCTCACCGGCTACGGGACCGACGGCGCGCGCCGGTCCTCGCGGCCGACCCCGCGGGCGTTCGCCGGGCCCCGCCCGTCGGACCCGGACACCCGCACGCCGCTCGACACCACCGCCGCCAAATACCTCCGCGCTCACCGCGAGACACCCGCGGTCACCATCTGGGCGGACGCCGACGCCACCCACCTCCTCGCCGCCCGCACCACTGTCGGCACCGGCCTCCTGCCCCTGCTCGCGCGGGCCTGTCTGGCCGGGCTCGCCGCCTTCCCCGCTCTCAACTCCCGGGTCGACACGGGCCGCGGGGAGATCGTGCGCCTGTCCGAGGTGCACCTCGGCTTCGCCGCGCAGACCGCCCGCGGTCTCGTCGTTCCCGTGGTCCGGGACGCGCACCGCCTCGGCCTCGACGAACTCGCGGCCGAGATGGGCCGGCTGACCGGCCTCGCCCGCGAGGACGCCCTCCCTCTGGAGCACCGGACCGGCGGCACCTTCACCCTGAACAACTACGGCCCCCTCGACGTCGACGGCGCCACACCGATCCTCAACCACCCCCAGTCCGCGATGCTCGGCGTCGGGCGTGTCACCGACCGTCCCTGGGCGGTGAACGGCCAGGTGGAGGTGCGCAAGATCGTCACGCTCTCGCTCACCTTCGACCACCGGGTGTGCGACGGCGGCACCGCGGCGGGATTCCTGCGCCGTGTCACCGACCACCTCACGGGTGACTCCGGTACCTGAGTCACCCCCGCCCGTCGGACGTGCGGCGCTCCGGTCCCCGCTGTGCCAGCCACCGGGCGACCGCCGCCGCGATCGGCTGCCCGGTCTCCAGCTCGACGAAGCCGAACTGGCCGCCCTGGTTGCACTCCAGGAACCACCAGATGCCGTCCTCGTCCTCGGCGAAGTCGAAGGCGGCGTACGCCAGTCCGGCCAGAGCGACGTACTCGTGCACCGACTTGCCGATGCGCCCGGGGACCGGGACCGGCTCCCAGCCGTGTCCGGTGTCCCCGTAGCGTCCGTCGACCTGGTCGGGTCCGGCGGTCTTCCGCGCGGCGAACAGCCCGGACCCGACGCAGGTCAGACGGATGTCGGCCCGCTTGGGGACGTATTTCTGGAGCAGTGCCGGCCCGGCGGCGACGGCGCCGAAGTCGGCGTCGGGGCCGATGAGGGTGGTGGGCAGGTTCAGCACGGGGTCACCGGGCGGCGGCCCCGAGGCGGACTTCACGACCACGTCCCGGTACTCCTCGGCGAACTCCCGGGCCAGCCGGGGTGCCGTGGTGAAGACCGTCGGCGGCACGGCGAAGCCGCTGAGGTGGGCGACTCTCAGCTGCCAGGGTTTCAGCCGGGCCTGGTCGGCGTTGCGGGGATGGTTCATCCACCGTGCGGCGGCGGAGTGGAGCATCCCGTACAGCGCCTGCCGGGTCTCGGAGGTCAGCCACGGTGAGGGGTCGGCCGCGTGCGCGGCCGGTTCACCGGGCCTGCGTACCCAGATGGAGCGCAGTCCGCCCATGCTGAGCACATGCCCGTTGACCGACAGGTGCCCGTCGAAGTCGCCGTGGGCGTAGTCGGCGGACAGCACGGCCTTGCCCGGCAGGTCGGCGGGATCCAGTCGCATCACGGGCGTTCCCGTCCCGTGCAACTCGGCCACCACCATGTCGGCGGTCACGTCCTCCTCGGACGTGAGGATCAGTACGGTCATGCGCGCACGGATCGTCAGTCGTCGAAGTGGGTCGCGGATCCGGCGGTCGACGTCGTCGTGCCGACCGCGAGCAGAAGATCCGGATCACTGACGGCCGGGCGGCCGTCGGGCAGCACGTTCAGTTGGCGGGCCGGGTCGAAGTGATACGGCGTCACCGCTTGGGAAATCCCTCTGGGAAAGGCGTAGTTGAGGGTGAACGGTCGCACGGTGAACCTCCCGTGTAGTGCGTGTGAATTACCGTCACTTACGCACTGCTTGCGTAAGGAATTCATCACTTTCCGCCACATCAACGTGAAGGTCGTCACACCCTTCACCGGATTCCCCGACTCCGCTCAGGACTCCTTGACGCTGAACCGTTTCATTGCTTCCCTCGAAACACAGTTCTTCATGGGAGCGCTCCCAACCCCCCACGCGAAAGGGATCCCCGTGCAGACACCCCCTCACCCCAGACGCACCCTCCCCCTCCCCCTCCTTCTCGCGGCGGCACTTGTCGCCTGTCTTCTGTCCCTGTCCTGGGCGGGCGCCTCTCCGGCTCGGGCAGCGGCGGGCGACGGTTCGGTGTCCGACCCGAACATCGTCTACGTGGGCCGCTGGGACACCAGTTCGAGCACCGCGGCCGTGCCCCAGTGGTCCGGCGCGTACCTTCGGACGGCCTTCACCGGCACCACGGTGAAGGTCAGGGCCAGGGACGCGGTCAACTTCTACGCGAGCGTCGACGGCGGCCCGGACGTCTTCCACGCGGGCGTACGCGGAACGGTCGACCTCACCCCCCAGCCCCTCTCCCCCGGCACCCACACCCTGCGGATCTCCTACCGGTCCGGCGACACCGTGTTCCAGGGCCTGGTCCTGGACTCCGGCGCGCGCACGGTCAGTCCGAGCGTGCCGTCCGGGCTGGTCGAGTTCGTCGGCGACTCCATCACGGCCGGCGCCCTCACCGACCGGCTGGCACTCGACTCGTACGCCTGGAAGACCGGCGAGCAGCTGGGGATGCGGCACACCCGGATCGCCCGCGCCGGGTACTGCCTGGTCGCCCAGTCCGGTTGCGTCGGCCTGAGCGGTCAGTACTTCCGGACCGGCAGCACCGGCGACCAGAACTGGGACTTCTCCCGCTACCGGGCGAACGCGGTCGTCATCAACCTCGGCACCAACGACATCGGTCACGGCGTGTCCGGCTCCGCCTTCCAGAGCGCCTACACCAAGTTCCTGAGCGACCTGCGCGCCAGGCACCCGGAAGCCCAGCTCTTCGCCGTCCAGACACTCAAGAAGCGCTACGTCACCGAGACCAAGGCGGCCGTCGGCGCCCGCAACGCCGCCGGTGACGCCAAGGTGCACTACGTCGACACCACGGGCTGGCTCACCGACGGCGCCGACTACGAGGACGGCAACGGCCATCCGAACGAGGCGGGCCACACCAAGTTCGCCGGTCGCCTGGCGCCCGTCATCGCGGCCCGGCT
Source organism: Streptomyces sp. NPDC057623 (assembly GCF_042800355.1). Taxonomy (NCBI): domain Bacteria; kingdom Bacillati; phylum Actinomycetota; class Actinomycetes; order Kitasatosporales; family Streptomycetaceae; genus Streptomyces; species Streptomyces sp. NPDC057623. The sequence goes on along the minus strand of NZ_JBHVGZ010000042.1, from coordinate 39,958 downwards.
GGGCAGCGCCGCCGAGGTGTCCGCCAAGGCCGCCGCCCCCGGTCAGCCCGGCGATCCCAACATCAAGTTCGTCGGCCGCTGGGACACCCGGAGCTCCAGCACCCTCTACACGCCGTACTGGGCGGGGGCGTACTACCGGGTCGGTTTCACCGGCCGGACGGTCAAGCTCAAGCAGCGCAACACGATCGACTTCTGGGCACGCATCGACAACGGGCCGGTGAAGTTCTACGACGACGTCAAGGGCACGGTGGACCTGACTCCGACGCCGCTGTCCGCCGGCAACCACACACTCCAGGTCAACTACCAGGTGGTCGCGGGCTCGTATCGCGGTGACGCCGTGTTCCAGGGGCTGGCCCTCGACAGCGGGGCGACGACGTTCGCTCCGTCGGCCCCGGCCAAGCTGATCGAGTTCGTCGGCGACTCGATCACGGTGGGCACGACCACGTCGCAGAACGCCCGTACCGCGTACGGCTGGTTGATCGGCGAACGGCTCGGCGCCGAGCACACGCAGGTGGCGCAGGGCGGCGCCTGTCTGGTCGCTACGGCCGACGGATGCGTGGGGCTGGAGCAGCAGTTCGGCAGGCTCAACCCCAACTCCGGCACGCCCGACTGGGACTTCGGCCGCTACCAGGCGGACGCCGTCGTGATCAACCTGGGCACCAACGACGTGGGCCACGGGGTGAGTTCGACGCAGTTCCAGTCAGCGTACGGCAGTCTGCTGCGCAAGGTCCGCACCGCCTATCCACGGGCCTGGATCTTCGCCCTGGAGACCTTCCGCGGCCGCTACGTCCCGCAGACCGAGGCGGCCGTCAAGGCGGCCGTCGACGGCGGCGACACCCGGCTCTCCTTCGTCGACACGACGGGCTGGCTGGGCTCCGGCGACCTGACGGACTCCGTCCACCCCAACGACCAGGGCCACCGCGTCATCACCGACCGCCTGGCACCGATCATCGCGGCGCGCATCGGCGGCTGAGCGCGCCGGTCATCCCGGAGGGGCGTCTGAGCCCGACCGCAGCTCGCGCAGGAAGTGCGGTGCCGCCTCGATCAGTTGATCCACCTGGCTCTCGATCACCCGGAGGTATTCGTCGAGCGAGCCGACGCATACCTCCGGGATCTCCAGCAGATAGCGATACCCGCCGTTCTCCTCGTCCTCCGGGGCGTCCACCCCGATGTCCGCCTCGACGGAGAAGGCCTGAGGCGACATGCGCACGGTGAGGCCGCAGTCCATGGACCGGCCGTCCTCGAGACCCAGACTCACACCGAGGACCTGCATGCCGGGCGTCGCACCGTACTTGGCGAACTCGCGCCAGGTGATGTGCGGTTGGTGCTCCAGGAACCGTTCGTAGGCCATCGTGCTGAGTCGCCCGGCGGCCTTCCACAGGGCGACGGGCAGGCGCTGGGCGTCTCGGTCGGCTGTGTCCACTCTCCGATCATAGAAGCCCGCCCTCCCGCCGCCCCCGGGTCAGGCCTGCGGCATCCCTCCGCCCTGGAGCCGTTCCAGGTCGGAGGGGCGGACCTGGATCACCAGGAGGGCGATCACCGCGGCGATGGCGGTGAAGATCGCGGCCATGATGAAGGCGGCGGAGACACCCGCGGTGAGGATCTCGTCGGCGTACGGCGCCGGGAGCTGCCCGGTGCGTTCGAAGTTCAGCCGCTCCAACGGGGTCGCCTGGGACAGGAAGGCGGGGATCTGCTGGTCGGCCTCGTTGTTGCTCGCCGTGCCGAACATCGTGACCAGGATGGACAGCCCCAGGGAGCCGCCGACCTGCTGGGTGGCGTTGAGGAGCCCGGAGGCCGCGCCCGTCTCCCGGGTGGCCACGTTGGACAGCGCCATCAGGGTCAGGGACACGAACTCCATGCCCATGCCGAGGCTGAAGACGAGCATCGGGCCGAGGATGCTGCCCGCGTAGGTGGAGTGGACGTCGGTCAGGGTCAGCCAGGCGAGGCCCGCGGCGGCCAGGATCGCGCCCGTCACCATGAAGGGTTTGGGCCCGTACTTCGGCAGGAGCTGGGAGGCGAGCCCCGCGCCGATCGCGATGACCACGCTCACCGGGAGGAACGCCAGTCCCGCCTCCAGGGGGCTGAAGTCCAGCACGTTCTGCACGAAGAGCGTGAGGAAGAAGAACATGCCGAAGATCGCGGCGGCCAGGCTCAGCATCATGCCGTAGGTGCCCGCCCGGTTGCGGTCGGCGAACATGTGCAGGGGGGTGATCGGCTGTCTGGAGCGCTGCTCGACCAGGATGAACAGCAGCAGGAAGACGACGGCCGCCCCGAACGCGCCCAGGGTCAGCGGGTCCCGCCAGCCGTCCTGCGCGGCCCGGATGAACCCGTACACCAGCAGCACCATGCCGATCGTGGACGTCAGCGCGCCCAGCACGTCGAAGTGCCCGGAGTGCCGCTCGGACTCCCTGATCCAGCGTGGGGTGGCGAGCACGATCAGCAGACCGATGGGCACGTTGACGAACAGCACCCAGCGCCAGTTGAGCCACTCGACGAGCATGCCGCCCGCCAGCAGCCCGATCGCGCCGCCGCCCGCCGAGACCGCCGCGAAGACCCCGAACGCCCTGTTGCGTTCGGGCCCTTCGGGGAAGGTCGTGCTGATCAGGGCGAGGGAGGTCGGGGAGGCGATGGCACCGCCGACGCCCTGGAGTGCGCGAGCGGCCAGGAGTTGCCACTCGTTCTGGGACAGTCCGCCGAGCAGTGAGGCGAGGACGAACAGCAGGACGCCGAAGACGAACACGCGCCGTCTGCCGAGGATGTCGCCCATCCTGCCGCCGAGCAGCAGCAGTCCGCCGAAGGTGAGCGTGTACGCGTTGACCACCCAGGACAGGCTGGTCGTGGAGAAGCCGAGCGAGCGCTGGATGTCCGGCAGGGCGATGTTCACGATGGTGATGTCGAGCACCACCATGAGCTGACAGGACGCGATGACCAGCAGCGCCATACCGCTGCCACGGCTCTCGCTCCGCTCCGTTTCCTGCGGGGTGGTCCGTGCTTCGGGGGCCGGCTCGGGGTTGCTCATGGCGGTGCGCCGTGGGCGGGGTTTCGGTGGCTGGTTCCCGCCACCATTCGACCGTACGCCGGTGCCGTGCGGCCCTCCACTCGATCACGGGAGCGAGCCGGACCGAACACGGACGTCCAGGTCAGCGAGCGCCGCGGATCAGGCCCGTCAGATAGCGCCAGAGCGACGATCGCTGCCGGGCGGAGCGGTCCGGCAGCAGCGCGTCGGCCGCCCCCGGCGCCGGCTCCGGCTCCGGTGCCGTGTGCGGCGCCGACGCCCGCCCGGGCGTCGGCGCGAGTTCGTACCGTACGGGCAGCGAGCGCAGACCGCGCATGAACGGCGAGGAGCGCCAGGGCAGTTGGTCGGCGGGCAGGGCGAGGTCCAGATGGGAGAACCGCTCGAAGAGCCGGCCCACCCCGACCGCCGCGACCGTCGAGGCGAGCTCGCGGGCCGGGCACTGGCGGCGGCCCGCGCCCCAGGACAGGTGCGCCCGGGTGCTGATCGTGCTGCCCGGTGCCACATGGTCGGCGAAGAGCGGATCGGCGTGCGCGGCCGCGGAGGAGACCCAGACCGGGTCGCCCGCACGGATCGTGTAGCCGCCGAGCGGGGTGTCCTCCGCGGCGAAGCGCGGGACGAAGTTCACCAGCGGCGGCTTGCGCATGACCACCCGGTTCATGGTCTCCCTGATCATCCCGGCGGACAGGCTGGCGCGCACCCCGCCGTCGCCGGAGATGACCTCGACCACGGTGTTGGACATGAGGATGCCGACGTGATCGGAGGTCATGCCGAGCAGCATGAACAGCTCGCGGGCGAGTTCGTCGAGCGAGAGGCCGGGATGCGCGGCGAGCAGGTAGGAGGGGAAGTCCTCGCCCGGCTCCTCGAGCTTCACGGCCGCCAGGTCCGCGAGTGTGGCGAGCAGCCGTTCCAGGGCGGGCTCCGCGTCCGGACCGGCGTCCAGCACCCGCCACATGTCCATCAGGGCGTCGTCGCCCTGGGAGCCGGGGAAGCCGAGCAGATGACTGGCCACCATCAGCGGCAGCGGCCGGGAGAACTGCGCGGAGAGGTCGGCCACGCCCGTGCCGCCGCCCTGTCCCACCAGGGTGATCAGGTCGTCGGCGTAGGCGGTGACGGCTGCCTTCAGGCGCTTGGCCTGCGGGTGGCCGGGGTCCTGGAACGGCTTGAGTGCCGCGTCCCACGCCGTCCGCAGCGACCCGTATCCGGGGCCGCCCTGGATCAGCACGTGGTTGACCTCCAGGGAGGGCCCGAGCGGCCAGTCGGCGGGCACTTCGCCCTCGGTGCGGGCCCGCCAGTTCTCCAGCCCCTTCGGCCAGGCGTCGTCGTCCTGGAGGACCTGGAGCGCCTCGCGGTAGCCGAGGACCAGCCAGGCGGGCACGCCGAGCAGGTCGACCGGTGCGACGGGCCCGTGTCGCTGCCGCAGCCGCTCGTACACGAGGGAGGGGCGTGTGTCGTAGTCACGGGTCAGCAGCGGTTCGGGTTTCAGTTCTTCCAAGCGGGTGCCGTCGACGTCCACGGATCCGCTCTCGCCCACCTGGGATTCCATCGCCCTGCCGCCCCTCCGACACTCCCCGCACCGGCTCACTACCAGTCAGTAGCCGGCGACGCCGGTGACCCTACCCCAGGCGGGCCTCTCAGGTGAACGACGGGTGCGGTGCGCAGGTCAGCCGGCTGTCGGCGGGATGTTCTGGTTGGCGTGGAAGAAGTTGTCCGGGTCGTAGGTGTGCTTGGTCGCGGCGAGCCGGTCGTAGTGGCCGCGGTAGGTCGCCCGGACCCGGTCGGCGCTCTCCGCCTCACCGAGGAAGTTGATGTAGGAGCCGCCCATGGAGTGCGGGTGCAGGTCGGTCCAGTAGTCGACGCTCCACTGCCGGATCAGCTCGGCGTTGGCGGGGTCCGGGTCGATCCCGGCGATCACGCCGGACCAGACGGCGTCGCGGTAGGCCCAGGCGGTGTCGTCGGCGCCGACCTGGTGGGCCGCGGCGTCCACGGGATACAGGTGCATCAGGGACAGGTCGGTGGGGATGTTCTCGCCGTACTTGTGGTGCACTTCGATCGAGGCGTCGGAGATGGTGTCGAAGAAGTCACCGCGCCAGTACCACTGGTAGCCCTTCGGGATCAGTGTGTCGAACATGCCCTGGAGGGCGGGATAGGGCATCGGCGTGGTGAAGTGGAAGGCGGACGGCGCCGGTTCGTTCACGGCGGTCAGCGCCTGCTCCAGGCGGTCGCCCGCCAGGTCGCCGGTGTAGCACCAGACGACGCCGCACATCTTCTGCCCGTGGATCGGCTCGGGGAACGGCGGCCCGGGCGGGATCACGAACACGGTGAAGAAGCCGTACAGGTCCTGCGGTGCGGCGGGCAGGAACTCCCGGTACCAGCGCAGCACTTCGGGGGTGCGGTCGACCGGCCACACCGTGACCGCGACCCCGACCGTGTCCACCGGGTGCAGCCCGAACGTGAACGACGTGACGACGCCGAAGTTCCCGCCGCCGCCCCGCAGCGCCCAGAACAGGTCCGGGTGCTCCTCCTCGGAGGCGGTGACGAACGATCCGTCGGCGAGGACGACGTCGGCGGACCGGAGGCTGTCGATGGTCAGGCCGTACTTCCGGGTGAGGTAGCCGTGGCCGCCCCCGAGGGTGAGGCCGCCGACGCCCGTCATCGAGATGATGCCGGCCGGTACGCCCAGGCCGAACGTGTGGGCCGCGTGGTCCAGGTCGCCCAGTTGTGCGCCGCCGGCGACCTGCGCGGTCATCGCGCGCGGGTCCACGTGCACCCCGCGCATCGTCGACAGGTCGAGGACGAGCCCGTCGTCGACGAGGCAGAGGCCGGGTCCGCTGTGTCCGCCGCCGCGCACGGCGAGCTCGACTCCGGTGTCCCGTGCGAAGGAGAGCACGGCCCGCACGTCCGCCACGTCCACGCACTGTGCCAAGGCCGCGGGGTGCCGGTCGATCATGGCGTTGTAGATGCTGCGGGCCTCGTCGTAGCCCGGGTCCCGCGCGGTGATGACTGGTCCGCGCAGTGTCTCGCGCAGGGCTTCGAGTGCCGTTCCGTTGATGCCACCCATGGCCGGACCCCTCTGTGTGAAGACGGTGAACCGCGGACGGATGACGGCGCCTGACGTCCGGGCGGGCAGCGGGGGCGTGGTGCGCGGATCCGTTCGCACCTCGTATCGATGTCGGCAGGGCGGACCGGCCCCGCCACAGCCCAGTCTTCACCCCGCCGCCGAGGGTCGCACCTCGAACGCGTGGAGCACGTCGAAGGCTGCCGCGGCGTCAGACCAACTCCTCGGCGGAGCGCGCCCCCTGGTCGCGCAGCCACGCCACCAGCGCGGGGTGCCCCGAGCGGTGGGCGGCGTCCAACGGGGTCAACCGGTCGTAGCCGATCCAGTTGACGTCACCGCCGCGTCGCAGCAGGTAGTCGGCCGTCTCCCGCTGCCCTCCGTGGCAGGCGCACCACAGCGCGGCGGTGATGTCCTCCCGGGTGGGCGGGGCGGGCTCGGCCGTGCAGCGGGCGGCGACGCGATCGGCTTCGCCGAGGGCGGCCGCCTGCCAGAGGTTGGTGCGGGCGCCGCGCTGCACCAGTCGTCGTGCGCACTTCCACTGCCCGAAGGCCACCGCGTCCGCCAGCGGCGTGCCGTCGCCGATGACCGCTCCGTCGGCCTCGATGTCCGCGCCCAGGTCGAGCAGGGCGTCCAGGACGGGCACGTCGTCGGTGCTGGCCGCCCAGTGCAGCGGCGTCTCGCGGTGCGCGCCGGTGAACCGGGCGTTGACGTCCGCGCCGGCGGCGACCAGCGCGGTCACCGTCGCGGGGCCGTCGGGCAGGTGGCCGGGCCAGTCGGTGGCGAGGTGCAGCAGGGTTCGCGCGCACTCGACGCTGCCCACCCGTGCCGTGGCCAGCCCCGGATGTGTGGTGAGCAGGTCCCGCAACGCCGCCACGTCTCCGCTGCGGATCGCCTCGCCCACGGCACGGGCCAGTGGAGCGGTCGTATCGATCAGCATCGGGCCTCCTCCCGGGTCCCCACCTGGATAACACGGGCCACTGACAACGCCCTCCAGGGGCGCACGGCGACGGACAGCCCTGTCCGGTCGCGGCCGCGCCCCTGTCTGTTACGCTCCCCGGGCCTCCCGCGGGGGAAGTCCGGTGAGAGTCCGGCGCTGACCCGCAACGGTGTGCGCGGGGGATCCTGTGGTCCTTCGCGTGAGCCCGATCGCCCGTGGTGGGTGCGACCCGTTGACTGCTCGCCGTGGACTGCGAGAGGGGACCGCGCGGCCGGCACGGTCGTACGGGCTGCCTCCTTGACCGACGTTCACCGGCGGCCCCAGGCGAAGGACCCGCCCGCCCGTGCACCGAAGCAAGACACGGATACCGACACCGGCATCCACCGCGGCACGCGTGTCCGTGCCACCGCTCGTCCTCGGGCTGGGACTGCTCCTGCTCGTCTCCCTCATGTGCGGCGTGGGGCTGGGAGCCGCCGGAATCGGGTGGGCGGAGGTCCTCAGGCTGCTCGGGGCCGGACTGACCGGCGGGACCATCGACACCCACGACGTGGGCGCGTACACCATCGTCTGGGAGATCCGGCTGCCGCGCGTCGTGCTCGGTGCCGTCGTCGGGGCCGGGCTCGCGGCCGTCGGTGTGGCCGTGCAGGCGATGGTCCGCAACGCGCTCGCCGACCCGTTCGTGCTGGGCATCTCCTCGGGTGCCGCGGTGGGCGCCAACGCGGTGATCCTGCTGGGCGCGTTCGCGGGACTCGGGGTCTGGGCACTGTCGCTGTCCGCCTTCGCCTCGGCGCTCGCGGCCATGGCGCTGGTGTACGCGGTGTCCCGGTCACCGCACGGGCTCACCCCGCTGCGGCTGATCCTGACCGGGACGGCACTGGCGTACGGCTTCGAGGCGTTGACCACGGTCATGGTGTTCGGCGCGGCCCGGGGCGAGGCGGCCCGCTCGGCGATGATGTGGCTGCTCGGGAGTCTGGGCGGCGCGACCTGGGCCCAGGTACCGCTCGCCGCGGTGACCGTGGCGGCCGGGTGGGCGTGGCTGCGGTGGCGGGCCGAGGCGCTCAACGCCCTGGCGATGGGGGACGAGACGTCCGCCGCGCTGGGCGTCCAACCGACGCGGCTGCGCCGGGAGTTGTTCCTCGTCACCGCCGCCGTCACCGGGACGGTCGTCGCGGTCAGCGGAGCCGTCGGGTTCGTCGGCCTGATGGTGCCGCATGTCGTACGGATGCTGGTGGGCGCCGATCACCGGCGGGTGCTGGCCGTGGCACCGCTCGCCGGGGCCGTGCTGCTGGTGTGGGCCGACCTGCTGTCCCGGCTGCTGCTCGCCCCCGCCGAACTGCCGGTCGGGGTGATCACAGCCGTGGTCGGGGTGCCCGCGTTCCTGCTGCTGATGCGGCGCGGCGGCTACGCGTTCGGGGGCCGGTGACCATGCGGCTCGACATCGAGGACGTCACGGTCGAGGCCGCCGGGGCCCGGCTGGTGGACGACGTCCGGCTCGCCGTGGACAGCGGGGCGTTCGTCGGGCTCGTCGGCCCGAACGGCAGCGGCAAGTCCACGCTGCTGCGGTGCGTGTACCGGGCGCTGCGGCCGGCCGGCGGTGTGGTGCGGCTCGACGGGGACGACGTGCACGCCATGCCGCCCCGCGCCGCCGCCCGGGTGCTGGCCGCGCTGCCGCAGGAGTCGTCGGCCGAGTTCGACTTCACCGTCGCCGAGGTCGTGGCCATGGGGCGGCTGCCGCATCCGGGCCGTACGGCCGCCTCCGACCAGGAGATCTGTGCCGCGGCCATGGACCGCACCGGAGTCGCCCACCTCGCCGGCCGCGGGTTCCTCGCCCTGTCCGGCGGTGAGAAGCAGCGCGTGCTCGTCGCCCGCGCGCTCGCCCAGCAGCCGCGGGTGCTGGTCCTGGACGAGCCCACCAACCACCTGGACATCGCCCACCAGCTGGACGTGCTGTCCCTGGTGCGGGCCAGCGGCCTGAGCGTGCTGGCGGCCCTGCACGACCTCAACCTGGCCGCCGCGTACTGCGATGTCCTGTACGTCATCGCCGGGGGCCGGATCGTCGCCTCGGGCGCGCCGCACGACGTCCTCCAACCCGCCCTGCTCGCCGAGGTGTTCGGCGTCCGCGCTCATCCGGTACGGCATCCGCAGACCGGCGCGGTCCAGCTCCTGTTCGACCTCCTCCCCCAAGGAACCACATGCGCAAGCTCGTAGCCACCGCCCTCTGCCTCGCCGCGACCGCCACCCTGACCGGCTGCGGGGCCACGGTGGAGAAGCCGGCCGAGGCCGGGTCCCCCACGGTCACCCTCACCAACTGCGGCCGCGAGGTCACCTTCGACAAGGTCCCCGAGCGCGTGGTCACCAACGACGTCGGCATCACCGAACTGATGTTCGCCCTCGGTCTGGAGGACCGGATGGCCGGGTTCGCCATGCCCGACGACAAGGGCGATCTGAGCGGCGTGCCGTGGAAGGACGGCTACGAGAAGGTGAAGTGGCTGTCGAAGGACCAGCTCACCAAGGAGAACGTCCTCGACGCCCGCGCCGACCTCGTCTTCGCCGGCTGGAACTACGGCTTCCGCGAGGACGGCGGCTTCACCCCCGAGGCTCTGAAGAAGCTCGGCATCCCCTCGTACGTCCTCACCGAGTCCTGCCACAACGGCCGTACGGAATCCTCGCGCGGGATCATGCCGCCGCTGGACGCCCTGTACGCCGACCTCACCAACCTCGGGAAGCTGTTCGGCGTCGAGCAGCGGGCCGCGACGCTGATCGCCGACTTCAAAAAGCAGGTGGCGCAGGTGCGGGCGAAGGCGCCCGCACCCGCGGACCGGCCGAAGGTGTTCCTGTACGACAGCGGGCAGGACCAGCCCTTCACCTCCGGGCGCTACGCCGCCCCCGAGCAGATCATCAGCGAGGCCGGCGGCGTCAACGTCATGCGTGACGTCCAGGACTCCTGGACCACCGTCGGCTGGGAGAGCGTCGTGCGGCGCGACCCCGACGTCATCGTGATCTGCGACTACGGCGACGTGAGCGCCGAGCAGAAGAAGAAGTTCCTGCTGTCCTACGCGCCGCTGCGGAACGTCTCCGCCGTCAGGCACAAGCGGATCTTCGTCCTCGACTACGTCGACCTGGTGGAGAGCCCCCGCAACCCGTCGGCCATCGCCCGGCTCGGCACGTATCTGCGGACGGTCGCCGAGGAGCGGTAGCCGCTGGAACGTCACCGCTCGAAGTGGCTCGGTCTGCCGTCGCGGTGCACCAGCCGGCCGAGCCGCCGAGCCCTGGCACGGGGCACCAGGGTCCAGGTGCCGTCGAGCTCACGCAGGGCGGCGGAGTGCCAGGGGGTGGTCCAGGCGTCGGGGGCGTCCAGGAGCCGGATGCCGAACTTGGGTGCGCCGACGGGCTGGGGGTGGATCGACAGACGCACGGCGCGCGGGTGCTGGTCGGCGATCAGCGCGCCCCAGGCACGGCTGCGCTGGATCACGCCGTACGCCCGTCTGCGGCACTCGCGTTGGAGCGCGGAGCGGGTGCCGGTGAACTCGGCGGTGTCCTCGACCAGGAAGCGGGTGATGCCGCGATACAGGGCGAGTGTCGGGGCGTCGGTGCGGACCTCGGCGCGCAGGGCCTCCAGGGTAGGGGCGTGGCGGTCGTGGACGTGGGCGCGTTTGGTGTCGTGGGGGAGGTCGCCGAGGACGTCGCGCAGGTCGAACACGGAGAGGTGGGACAGGTCCGACTGCCGTATGAGCGCGCGCAGTTCGTCCGCGTAGGCGTCGATGTGGTCGTCGGGGACGCCGATCAGGTCGCCGAAGACGTGACCGTCGGAGCAGATGACGACGTGGGCGCCCGGCGGGTAGATCTTCTCGATGTCCCGGCACAGGGTGTCGAGGAAGCCGAGGGAGAGGCGTTCGCCCATGTCGGGGAGGTGGCCCAGGGTCTTGGCGGGGTTGGGTGACTTGCAGGGGAAGGCGGGGAGGGTGAAGGCGACGGGGGCGCCCTCGCGGACGAAGTCGGTGATCCGGCGCAGTTGACGGGGGAACGCCTCGGCCGGGACACGGGCCTGGCCGGTCGGGGGCCGGCCGGTCGTGCGGTGATGCGGCAGGAGCAGGTTCAGGATCTCTGCCCCGGTGGTCCTGGGGAGGGTGTCCGGTGCGGTCGTCAGCAGCATGTCGTTCCTCCGGGGGCATGCGGGCCCGGCGGCATGGCGCCTTGGCGGGCCGGGCGCCGCGGGTCGGGGCTGTGGGTCGGGCGGGTGGCTCAGGCGTGCGGGTCAGCCGGCGGCCGTCGGTCGGAGCCGTCGGTCGTAGCCGACCGGCAGGTGCGAGGTGCCACGCCCCAGGACGGACGGGATCCACTCGATGTCCTCGTCGCCGACGGCGAGACGCAGGCCGGGCAGACGCGCGAGCAACGTGCCGAGCGCGACCTGGAGTTCGGCGCGGGCGAGGGCGGCTCCGGGGCAGAAGTGGATGCCGTGCCCGAAGGCCAGATGAGGGTTGGGCGAGCGGTCCAGGTCGAGGCGGTCGGGGTCCTCGAAGCGGCGCGGGTCCCGGTTGGCGGCGCACAGGGAGACGATCACGGAGTCGCCGGCCGGGATCTCGGTGCCGTGCAGGTCGCTGTCCTGGTCGAAGAAGCGCCAGGTGGTCAGCTCGAAGGCGCTGTCGTGGCGCAGGAGTTCCTCGACCGCGCGGGGCATGAGGGCGGGGGTGTCGCGCAGCCGGGCGAGCTGGCCGGGGTGGCGAAACAGGGCGATCAGGGCCGTCGTGATCTGGTTCGTGACCGGTTCCTGTCCGGCGACCAGCAGCTGGAAGATCATCGAGTCCAGCTCCTCCCACGACAGTTCGCCCCGGTCACGGGCGGCGACGAGACGGCTCAGCAGGTCGTCGCCCCCGTGCTCCCGCCGGTGGGCGACGACCTCGGCGATGTAGTCCTGCAGCCCGTCCAGGCGCGCCTCGTACATCGGCCGCCCCGGGTCCGTCGGCCCGACGGGCTGGACGACCTTGCCCCAGTCGCGGTCGAAGCGCGCGGCCAGCTCCCCCGGCAGGCCGATGACTTCGGCGAGTACCTGGAAGGGGAAGCGGGCGGCGAAACCGGCCACGAGGTCGGCGGGGCCGGCCTCCGGGAGGTCATCGACCAGCGCGTCCGCCAACTCCTGGAACCGGGGCCTCAGTTGCTCGATGCGGCGCGGCGTGAAGGCGTCCGTCACGAAGCGCCGCATGCGCGTGTGGATCGGCGGGTCCTGGTGGAGGAGATGGACCTGGAGCCGGGAGTGCTGCGGTTCGGGCATGATCGAGGCGCGGGCGCGCCAACGGTCGTTGCCCCGGGCGTGGTTCTTGCCGAGACGCTCGTCGTTCAGGGCCGCGTGGGCGGCGTCGTATCCGGTGACGAGCCATGCCTGTACGCCGCTCGGGAAGAGGACCGGGTGGACCGGCCCGGCCGCACGCATCCGCTCGTACAGCGGATAGGGGTTGGCCTTGTACGGGCAGCCCATGAGCGGCACCGGGCCGGGCGGCGAGTCCGGGTCCACGGCCGGAAGCGGTTCCTGGAGGGTCATGCGCGGGGCTCCTAGAGGGCGAGTTCGGGCCGGTGGTGGTCCAGCCACAGGGCGAGGTCGACGACGCGTTCGAGGCGGAGGCGGTGGCCCCACTCCAGCTGCTCGGGCGGAGTGTCGAGGCAGGGTTTGACGCGGGTCTCGTCGGTCAGCGCCCGTACCTGCTCGACGGACAGGGCGTCTCGGGCCAGGTCCTGGAGTCCGCGGTTGTAGTCGGGGTGGTGGGTGGCCGGGTAGTGGTTCTTGGGGCGGTGCAGCACCGAGTCGGGAGCCAGCCCCGCTCCGGCGGCCCGCAGCAGGCTCTTCTCCCGCCCGTCGAAGCTCTTCAGCGCCCAGGGCACGTCGAAGGCGTACTGGACGAGCCGGTGGTCGCAGTACGGCACGCGGACCTCCAGCCCCCGCGCCATGCTCAACCGGTCCGTGCGGTGCAGCAGTTGGCGCAGCCAGCGGGTCAGGGACAGGTGCTGCATCTCGCGTTGCCGGTGCTCGATGGGGCTCTCGCCGTCGAGGTGGGGCACGGCGGCCAGGGCGGTGCGGTAGGTGTCGGCGCGGAACTCGCCGATGCGCAGGTCGAGTTCCGGGTTGAGCGGCATGGCGGCCTCGTCGCCGGTGACCAGCAGCCAGGGGAAGGTGTCGGCGGCGAGCGCCCGGGGGTTGTGGAACCAGGGGTAGCCGCCGAAGACCTCGTCGGCGGCCTCCCCGGACAGGGCGACGGTGGAGTGCCGCCGTATCTCCCCGAAGAGCAGGTACAGCGAGGTGTCCATGTCGCCGACGCCGATCGGTGAGTCGCGCGCCGCGACCACGGACCTGCGGTGGTCGGGGTCGAGCAGCGCACGCGGGTCCAGTACGACCGTGCTGTGGTCGGTGCCGATGAACGCGCCCGCCTCGGTGGCGTACGGGGTGTCGTGGCCGGTGCGCAGGATGTCGCCGGTGAACCGCTCGGCCTGGTCGCTGTAGTCGACGGCGTAGGACCGGATCCGGGCGTGCGGGCCCTCCCGCAAGCTGAGTTCGTCGGCGAGCAGGGCGGTCAGGACGGTGGAGTCGATGCCGCCGGACAGCAGGCTGCACAGGGGGACGTCGGCTTCCAGCCGGCTGCGGGCGGCCGTGCTGAGCAGGGTGCCGATCCGCTCCACGGTGGCGTCCCGGTCGTCGTCGTGCGCACCCGCCTCCAGTTGCCAGTAGCGGCGTTCGCGGATGCCGTCGCGGTCCAGGACGAGCAGGCCGCCGGGCTCGACCTCACGCACGCCGGACCAGAGTGTCGGCCCGGTGTCGAACAGCAGGCTGTACGCCTCCCGGAGGCCGTCCGCGTCCACCCGGGGCCGTATCCCGGGGTGCCGGAAGAGCGCCTTGGGCTCCGAGGCGAAGGCCAGACCACCGTCGACGGCCGCCCAGAACAGCGGTTTGACGCCGAGCCGGTCGCGGACGAGGAGCAGCCGCTGGGCGCGCTCGTCCCAGACGGCGAACGCGAACATGCCGTCCAGGTGGTCGGCGAGTCCCTCGCCCCACTCGGCGTACGCGCGCAGCACGACCTCGGTGTCGCTGCCGGTGCGGAACCGGTGCCCCCGGGTGCGGAGTTCGGCCCGGAGCGCGTGGTGGTTGTAGATCTCTCCGCTGTGGCTGAGCACGGTGGTGGGCTCCTCCGGCCGGTCGGTCATCGGCTGGGCGCCGCCCGCGAGGTCGATGACGGCCAGGCGGCGGTGGCCGATCGCGGCCCGCTCGCCCAGCCACACGCCTCCGGCGTCGGGACCGCGCGGGGAGAGCTCGGCGGTCATGGCCTCGATGACCGCGGCCTGAATGCGGGCGTCGGCACGGAAGGACGCCCAGCCGGTGATGGCGCACATGGGAACTCCACTCCTGGGGGATCAGGTCGAGACGGTGTCGGCGGTCCGCTCGGGCGCGGCGGTCGCGCGGCGGCCGGGCAGGGCGAGCAGGGGGACGGCAAGGCAGGCGGCTCCCGCGGCGAGGGCCAGCCCGGCCCGCGCGCCGTCGCCGCCGGAACCGGTCAGGGCCCAGGCCGCGGTGGCGAGGGCGGGGCCGAGGGTGAAGCCGAGGCTGCGGGCGACCTGCACCGTCGAGCCGACGGTGGCCGTCCGCCCCGCTGGTGCGGCGCCCATGACCAGGGCCTGGGTCGGGCCGCCGCCGAGGCCCATGCCGAGGCCGGCCAGCGCGAGCCGCCAGGCCACGTCGGGCGGGGACCAGCCGTCGCCCAGCGGGATCAGCAGGAGCAGTCCGGCCGCGGTGAGCGCGGACCCGGTGGCCGCGAGCCGCCGGTATCCGTACCTGTCGGCGAGCCGGCCGCCGAGCGGACCGGCCAGCGCCATGCCGAGCGGGAAGGCGAGCACGGTCAGCCCGGTCGCGGTGGCGCTGACGCCCTCGTCCCGCTGGAGGTGCAGGGCGACGACGTAGTGCATGGCCGCGAACCCGGCCGCCGGCGCCAGCACCGCGCCGTGCGCCCGGAGCAGCCCCGTCGCCCGCAGTACGCCGGTCACCTCACGGCCGCCGGGTCCGCGCAGCCACCACCCCAACGGCGCTGCGGCGGCCGCGAGCAGGAACCACGCCGTTTGCCCGGATCCCGGCGTCAGGGCGAGCAGCAGCGCGGCCAGGCCGCCGGCGACCGACAGCGCGTCGGCGAGTGCCCGCCGGTCGGGCGCGCGCACCGCACCGTCCTCGGGCATCGCCTTCCAGGCCACGGCCAACGCCAGCAGGCAGAACGGGATCTTGACCAGGAAGACCCAGCGCCAGTCCAGGTGGTCCAGCAGCGGCCCGCCCACCGCCGGGCCGGTGACGGCGCCGAGTGGGCCGAGCGTCGCGGGCACGCTCATGGCCCGGCCGCGCACCGCGGGCCGTACGGCACGGATCACCAGCACCGGCATCAGCACGAACAGCACCGCCGCGCACGCGCCCTGCCCGATCCGGGCCGCGATCAGCCAGGCGGCCCGGGGAGACAGGGCGGCCAGGGCACCGCACAGGGTGAAGCCGGCGGTGGCCGCCAGCAGCGCGGGCCGGGTGCCCGTGCCGTCCAGCCATCGGCCGACGGGCAACAGCAGGGCGACGACGGGGAGTTGGTATCCCAGCGCCGCCCACTGCGCCGTGGCGGACGGGACGTGCAGGCCGGCGGAGATGTCGGCCAGCGCCACGTTGACGATGTTCATGTCGAGCATCGCCACGAACGACAGCGCGCCCGCCACGGCGACGAGAACCCAGCGGTCCCTCACGCTCGCGTCCCCTCCCCTCAGAACCGGGCTGCCGGTCGGCAGCCTCGTTCCAGAGGTCGGAGAAGAGGGGGGCCGAGTTCCCGGTTTTGGCCGGAAATATGATGAATGCGGAGTCGGCCCCCCGTGCGAGCCGTACGGCGCCCTGTACGGCCCCGCACGGCCCTTGTGCGACTCGCCGCGCCGTCAGGCCGTGGCGACGCCGTCCAGCTTGCCGGACTTGGCCTCCGCGACCAGCGACGAGAACTGGTCCGCGCTCATCTGCACCCGCTGCCCGAAGTCGTCCGTGAGGACCACCCGGCGCTCGTCCGGGGCGGCGGGGTCGACGAACAGCTGCGGACATCCGCAGTCGCAGTCGCCGCAGAACGTCGCCACCGGGTCCAGGCCCTCGATCCCGTGGATGTCGCTCATGCTTCACAACCCTTCTCGGTCGTGGGGGGGGGGCGAAGGGGGGAGCGAAGAGAGCGACACACCGCAACCACCACCCACAAAAAAAGGAACACCAAACGCTCCACCCCCCTACCCCCC
>NZ_JBHVGZ010000042.1:0-23667 GCF_042800355.1 Streptomyces sp. NPDC057623 | reverse complement strand
GTTCGCAGACGGGGTCAAGGTCTTCGGCCCGGGGGGTGTGGCGGGTGCTAAAACCCTTTTTGGGGTGGGGGGCGGCAAGGGGGGGGGGCACCCGGCACCGGCCCCCGTGGCACTGCCCGGGGCCGACAGTGGGACACCCGTGCCCTGCGGTCCGTCCACCGGGGCACGGTGATCGAAGGCGATCAGCGGGTCACCGGTCAGCGGATGGTCCACCACCGTCGCCCGTACGCCGAACACCTCGGCCAGCAGGGCCGGTCGCAGCACCTCGCGGGGCGGCCCCGAGGCGACCACCTGGCCGTCGTGCAGGACGTGCAGCCGGTCGCAGACGGAGGCGGCGGCGTTGAGGTCGTGCAGCGACACCAGGGTCGTGCGGTGCCCTGCCCTGAGCAGGGCGAGCAGTTCCACCTGGTGGCGGATGTCGAGGTGGTTGGTGGGCTCGTCCAGGACCAGGACGTCCGGCTGCTGGGCGAAGGCCCGTGCCAGCAGGACGCGTTGGCGTTCACCGCCGGACAGTTCGGTGAACCGCCGCCCGGTGTGGTGTTCCATTCCGACGTCCGCGAGGGCGCGGGCGACGACCTCCCGGTCGGTGGCGTCCTCGCCGGCGAAGGCCCGCTGGTAGGGCGTACGGCCCATGGCGACGACCTCGCGGACGGTCAGCTCGAAGTCGCCGCCCCGCTCCTGCGGGAGGGCCGCGACATGCCGGGCCGCCTCGCCGGGGCTGAGCCGGCGCAGATCGGTGCCGGACAGCAGGACCCGGCCGGCGACCGGCTTCAGATGCCGGTAGACGGTGCGCAGCAGCGTGGACTTGCCACTGCCGTTCGGCCCGACGAGGCCGGTGATCTCGCCCTCGGCCGCGATCAGGCGGGCGCCGGAGACGACGGTGCGGCCGGCGTACGCGACGTGCAGGTCCTCGATCTCGACTCTCAACTTCCGCTCCCCGGACGCCGGTCCAGCAGATACAGCAGTGCCGGTGCACCGATCAGCGAGGTGACGACGCCGACCGGCAGTTCCTGCGTGTCCATGGCCGTGCGGCACACGATGTCGACCACGACCAGCAGCAGCGCGCCGAACAGTGCCGAGACGGGCAGGAGGCGGCGGTGGTCGCCACCGACGACCAGGCGGCAGGCGTGCGGCACCATGAGCGCGACGAAGGCGATGGCTCCGGAGACGGCGACGAGTACGCCGGTCAGCAGGCTGGTGAGGGTGAACAGTTCCCGGCGCAGCCGGGTGGCGTCGACGCCGAGTCCGGCTGCCGTCTCGTCACCCATGAGCAGCGCGTTGAGCGCCCGGCCGCGCGCCAGGAGCCACAGCAGGGTGAGCGGCACGGCGATGGCCGGGGCGGCGAGCAGCGGCCAGCTCGCGCCGCTCAGGCTGCCCATGAGCCAGAACAGCACACTGTGGGTCTGCTGTTCGTCGCCGGCCTGGAGCACGAGGTAGCTGGTGAACCCGGAGAGGAACTGCCCGACGGCCACACCGGCCAGGACGAGCCGCAGCGGTGCGAATCCTCCTCGGCGCCGGGCCACCGTCCACACCAGAGCGAAGGTGGCGAGGGCGCCCGCGAAGGCGGCGCCGGACAGTCCGAGTCCGAGCGCGCCGCCCGTGCCGAGGCCGAGCACGATCGCGGCGACCGCTCCGAGGGAGGCACCGTTGGAGACGCCCAGGAAGTACGGGTCGGCGAGCGGGTTGCGCACCAGGGCCTGCATCGCCGTACCGACGAGGCCGAGCCCCGCACCGACGAGGGCCGCCAACAGGGCGCGGGGGAGGCGGAGTTGCCAGACGATGAGGTCGTCGGTGCCGGGGCGTGGCGCCGCGCCGGACAGGCGCCGCCAGAGGACGCCCCACACCTCTCCGGGCGGGATGGACGTGGAGCCCCAGGACACCGCCGCGGTGAGGGCGGCGAGCAGGGCCAGGGCGAGGACCAGGGCCAGCGGCCCGGCGGGCACGGAGCGCGTCCGCGTGCCCTCCTCCGGATCCGCCGTGCCCCTCCCGCGCACCAGGGTGTCGGTCACGGTCGGCCGGCCTTGCCCGGGTAGAGGGTCTTCGCGATCTCCTCGACGGTGTCGGCGTTGGTGACACCGGCGATGGTGGTCCGCTCGGAGCCGATGCGCAGGAAGTGGCCCTTCTCGACGGCCTTGAGGCCCTTGGTGGCGGGGTTCGTCTCCAGCCACTCGCGCGCCTCGTCGAAGGCCTTGTCGTTCGCGGTCTCGCTGCCCCGGTTGCGCACGCCGAGCTGGATCCAGTCCGGGTCCTTGGCGATGACGTCCTCCCAGCCGACCTGCCGGTAGTCGCCGTCGCAGTCGGCGAAGGTGTTGCGGGCCCCGGCGAGGGTGATGACCGCGTGGGCGATCTGGCGGTTGCAGACGGCCATGGGCTGTTTGGTGCCGGCGTCGTAGTCGAAGAAGAAGTAGGTGGGCCGCTCCCCCTCGGGCGTGCCGCCGACGGCCTTCTGGACGGCGTCCACCTTGCTCTTCATTCCGTCGACGAGGGCTTTCGCCTTCGCGCTGGTGCCCGTGACGGCGCCGAGGGAGGTGATGTCGTCCTCGACGGCGGACAGGTCGGTGACGGGGCTCTCGCCCGTGGCGGCGCAGGCCGTGGACTTCAGGAAGGTGTGCTTGATGCCGGCCGCCTCGAACTCCTCCTCGGTCGGCGCGTCTCCCATCCCTCCGCCCATGTTCATCGAGGCGAAGGTGTCGATGTACAGGTCGGCGCCGGAGCCGAGGAGCTTCTCCTTGGGGATCACGGTCTCGCCGAGCACCTTGATCCGCTGTGCCTGTGCGTCGAGTCGGCCCGGCAGGGTGCCCTCGCCGGGCGGGAAGCCGGTGCCGATCACCTTGTCGCCGGCGCCCAGACGCAGCAGCAGTTCCAGGCTGGAGGCGTTGCTGGTGACGATGTGCTTCGGGGCCGAGGTGAAGGTGGTCCCGGCGCCCGTGCAGTCGGTGACGGTGACCGGGTAGCCGCCCGTGGCGGCGCCCTTGTCGGCGGCGGAGCTGTCTGTCCCGCCGTTGCCACTGCCGCAGCCCGCCGTCAGCAGGCCGCCGAGCACCGCGGCCGTCGTAGCCCGCCCCACACGAGAACGCATCGAAACTCCCCTGGATCCACTGGACGCACGGGCGGTCTCCGCCGCCCGATCCAGTAGTCGGGGCGAACCCGGTGTCAGTTCCCGGCAGGGGGACCGACACCGGGTTCCCGCTCACGCGGCCACGACCGCCGGTTCGGCCAGGGCCACAGCCCGGGCCTGGGCCTGGGACTCGGCCTCGGACTCGGCCTCGGTCAGCAGGTCGACGAGGGTCGCCCGGGCTCGGGCCACGCGTGAACGGACCGTCCCGACCGGGCAGTCGCTCATCTCGGCCGCCTCCGCGTAGGGCAGCCCCACCATCTGGGTCAGGACGAACGCCTCGCGGCGCTCGTCGGGCAGCGTGTCCAGCAGGTCGAGCAGCGCGATGCCGTCGTCGAAGCCGGGCAGGCCGGCCGGCTGGGCGCGTTCCGCCATCAGCGTCCAGTCGTCGGTGTCGCACAGCCTCGGCCGGGCGGCGGCGTAGCGGTGGCTGTCGATCACCGCGCGACGCGCGATCGACAGCAGCCACGCGCGCGCCGAGGAGCGGCCCTCGAACCGGTGCAGGCTGCCGAGCGCCCGCAGGAACGTGTCCTGCGCGAGGTCGTCGGCGGCCTGCGGATCGGCGGACAGATGGGCCACGTACCGCACGACGTCGCGGTGCAGCGAACGGACGAAACGGTCGGTCGCGTCCGGGTCACCGCCGCGGGCGGCCAGCGCCCACGCGGTCGTCGACTCGTCGCCGGCGGCCGTGTTGGAGGTGGTGTCCGCCTTCGTGGGCCTCACGCGGGTCGCGCGTGAGGAGGGCAGGGCAGGAGTGATCACCTGGTTCCTTCTCGGGTAGTCCGGACACCGGCACGGCGACCCGTACGACGGCGGGCGCGAAGGCGTCACCGCCGGGCACCGGGGCACCAGGGCGCGGGTATGTGAGACATACCCGCAAGCTGTACCGGAGGGGTCCGGGGATGCGGGGGACACGGCCGTACGGCAGGTACGGCCGGTGCCCGAGGCACGGCCGGCGTCGACGACGCGACGCCCAGGAGGGACATCGACGGGTCGACGTCCGTGTCCGTACGGCCTCGGGAATCCAGCTGTCTCAGACGACAGCGAGCCCCGCCGGGGGCCCCCGAGAGGTGATGGTGTGAACGAGCGGCAGCAGTCGCGGCGCCCGGTCGGAACGGCCGCGCCGCGGACGCGGACGCGGCCGGTGCGGCGGTACGGGCAGGGCGAGCGACAGCCGCAGCGGGGCGGCCAGCCATCCGGCGACGGCCCGCAGGATGCGGAACGCGGCGCGTTCACCGTGACCCAGCCACAGGCCGCACAGCAGCGCGGCGAGGGTGTGGGCGGCGAACATGCCGAGGGAGGACGTGCCGGCCATGTCGTGGCCCATGCCCATGTGGGCAGTGCCCATGTGGCCGATGCCCATGTGGCCGATGCCCATGTGGCCGACGCCCATGTCGCTCATGCCCATGTGCCCCACGGACAGGGAACCCATGGAATCCATGGGCATCGAGCCCATGTGCTCCATGGACATGGGCTCCGCGGAGCCCGTATGGGTGTGCGTGGAGCCCATGTCATGCCCGCTGGTGGCGGAGAAGGACTGCGCGAACTCGAAGGCCGCGTGCAGGCCGCCCTGGGCGACGACCACGACGGACACGACCAGCGGGAGTCCCCGCTCCCGGCCCGCCAGGCACCAGCCCGCGCCGCCCGTCAGGACGGCACCGGCCGCCAGCGTCCACCAGGGGACGCCCACGCCCGACATCAGGACGTGGCCGAGGGCTGCGAGCAGCACACAGACGGACGCGAACACCGCGGCCCGTATCGTGCGCACACCCCACCCAGCAGTCATGACGGCCCTCATCCTCGCATCCGGGGCCCACTCGTCACGGGTGGGTACGCACAACACCCCCGTCCCGCACTCAAGCCCAGTTGAGTGATACAGGACACACGGGCAAGAGGGAACTGGGCACGCACGTCGACCGACAAGTAATGGGTACGGGGACTGTCCTCGCCGTCGTCACTGGCCCTCGCCGGGGCGGACCACCACGGCCTGCACCTCGATCGGCCCGCCGTGCTCGAAGTGGAGCGTGAACGGCACATAGACGCCCGTCCGCCACCCCGCCTCGGCCCGCAGCGTCACGTCCAGACCGAACGGGGACATGGCCAGGCTGCCGTCGGCCGGGACACGGGCCGAGTCCACCGTCCGTGCCGACGCCGCGTTGCCGCCGGTCATGCGGTGGCGGCTGAGTGACATGTCACCGCGGACGGCGGACGAGGTGACCTTCAGCAGCCGGTCGTCCGCGCCCCCGGAGTTGGTGACGCGGAAGAACGCGGCGGTGTCCCGGACGTTGCCGTACGGCAGGAAGACCCGCCCGTCGGTGACCGTGATCCGCGCCGGGCTGCCCGCGCTGCCGGTGCCCACCCAGGTGGTCAGTCCGCCCAGGGCGACCCCGCACGCGGCGATCGGGGCGAGCGCGGCCAGCAGGCCGTCGGCGATCCTGCGGCGGGTCGGGCGCCAGGCCCGGGGGTCGGCCGTTCGCTCGGCCGCTCCCTCGGTCGTTCCACCAGTCGGTTCGTCGGTCGTTCCACCAGTGGGTTCGTCGGTCGGTTCGCCGGTCGTTCGTTCGGCAGTGGGTGCGGTCATCGGGTGCCTCCCTGGGTCGCGGCGGGCTTCGGGCTCCGGACACCGGCCCGCTCACGGCCACGCGCCGCGGCCGGTGCCGTCGCCGGCTGCCAGGCCCGTAGCCGCAGGCTGTTGCCCACCACGAGGACGGAGCTCGCCGACATGGCCACCGCGGCGACCATCGGGTTGAGCATCCCGACCATGGCGAGGGGCACGGTCACGAGGTTGTAGCCGAAGGCCCACAGCAGGTTGGCGCGGATCGTGCCCAGGGTGCGCCGGGCGAGCCGGACCGCGTCCCCGAGGGCTTCGATGTCGCCGCGCACCAGGGTCACGTCGGCGGCCCCGATCGCGACGTCCGTGCCCGTGCCCATGGCGATGCCGAGATCGGCACAGGCCAGCGCCGCGGCGTCGTTGACGCCGTCGCCGACGACCGCGACCCGACGGCCCTGTTCCCTCAGCTCCCGTACGAGGCCGGCCTTTTCCTCGGGGGTACGGCGGGCGTACACCTCGTCGATGCCGAGCGCGGACGCGACCGCCCGGGCCGGTTCCTCCCGGTCGCCGGTGGCGAGCACCGGGTGCACGCCGAGGCGCCGCAGCCGGTCCACGGCCCGGTAGCTGCCGGGCCGTACGACGTCCCCGATCTCGATCAGCGCCTCTGTCGCCCCGTCGACGCGGACGACGACCGGCGTGTGCGCGGCCGACTCCGCCGCCGGGAGCGCGTCCGCCAGCGCCGGGGGCAACGCGTCGTCCGGCGCGACGACTTCGACCCGTCGGCCCTCGACCAGGCCGCGCACGCCCCGTCCCGCCCGCGCCCGGAAGTCGCGCACCTGGGGCAGCGCCCCCTGCTCGGGCAGGGCCCTGCGGGCGTACGCGACGACCGCGCGGCCCAGCGGGTGTTCCGAGCCCTGCTCCACCGCACCGGCCAGCCGCAGCACGGCTTCCTTGCCGAGCCCGCCGGGCACGGCCGTGACGCGAACGACGCTCATGTGCCCGGAGGTGAGGGTGCCGGTCTTGTCCAGGACGACGGTGTCGACGTGCTGGAGCCCCTCCAGGGCCTGCGGGCCCCGGACCAGGACGCCGAGCTGGGCGCCGCGTCCGGTGGCGGCCATCAACGCGGTCGGGGTCGCCAACCCCAGCGCACAGGGGCACGCCACGACGAGGACGGCCACGCACGCGGTGATCGCCGCCTGCGGATCGGCCCCTGCCCCGAGCCAGAACCCGAGCACGGTGACGGCGAGCGCCAGCACCACGGGCACGAACACCCCGGCCACGGCGTCGGCGAGGCGCTGCGCCCGTGCCTTGCCGGCCTGTGCCTCCGTCACCAGCCGGGTGATCCTGGCGAGTTGGGTGTCCGCGCCCACGGCGATGGCCCGCACGAGCAGCAGCCCGCCCGCGTTGACGGCGCCGCCCACCACCGTCGAGCCGGGCCCGATCTCGACGGGCTCGCTCTCCCCGGTGACGAGCGACAGGTCCACGGCGGAGTTGCCCTCCACCACCGCCCCGTCGGTGGCGACGCGCTCGCCGGGACGTACGACAAAGACCTGGCCGGTCGTCAACTCCTCTATGGGGACGAGGCGTTCGGTGTGGTCGGCCTCGCGTACCGACACCTCCTTGGCAGCGAGCCGGGCGAGCGAGCGCAGCGCCGCCCCGGTGCCGTGGCGTGCCCGCGCCTCCAGGAACCGCCCGGCCAGCACGAACAGCGGGACGCCCACGGCCGCTTCGAGGTAGACGTGCGCGCTGCCCGCACCGGCGGCTCCGCCGCCGACGTCCGAGGCGGAAGGCAGCAGACTGAACGGCATCGTCATGCCGGGCGCGCCCGCGCCGCCGAGGAACAGGGCGTACGCCGACCACGCGAAGGACGCCACGACGCCCAGGGAGACCAGCGTGTCCATGGTCGCGGTCGAGTGGCGCAGCCCGCGCAGTGCGCGCACGTGGAACGGCCAGGCACTCCACACGGCGACCGGCGCGGCCAGGACGAAGCACAGCCACTGCCAGTTGCGGAACTGCCAGCCGGGCACCATGGACAGCACGAGCACCGGCACCGCGAGCAGCGCGGTGACGAGCAGCCGCTCACGCTCCTGCCGGACGTCCTGGGACTCCCGCACACCGCTGGGCTCCCGTTTCCGCGATGGCTCGGGCAACGCGGCCGTGAACCCGGCCTGTTCGACGGTCGCCACGAGTTCCCCGGGGCTGATGTCCGGCGGGTGGCTCACCCTGGCGCGCCCGGTGGCCAGGTTGACCGTCGCGGTCACGCCCGCCAGCCTGGCGAGCTTCTTCTCCACGCGCCGGACGCAGGCCGCGCAGGTCATCCCGCCGACGGTCACGTCCGTGATGGTCATCGGGGGTGCCGGTTCGAGCGCCATCAGCCGCCACTCCCGTGCCGCATGTCCATGTCCCCCATGTCCCCGTCCCGGGGGCCCGCGCCGCCGCCGTCGTCACTCCCGCCGGAGCGGTGCATGCCGGGCGCGACGGGCCCGGCGGCGGCTCCGACGGCGTACGACACCGTGAAGATCAGGGCGAGCAGCAGCAGAAACCCGCAGAGGGCGGGCGGCACAAGTGGGGGTGGTTTCATCGACGGCCTCCTGACGCACGTACCGCTTCAGGAGTCGGGCGCGGAGGGCCGGGAGTTCCCGGCCACCTTCTCAGGAAGCGCCGCCGCGACGGCTCCTCAACCACCACGCCCCGGCGCCGAGTACGACGACGACGGCCCCGATACCGATGGGCACGGCCACCGGCATGCCGTCGTCGCCGTCCGAGCCCTCCGCCGCGGCCTCCGTCGAGGGGGTGGACGACGCGCCGCTCGCCGGCTCGTCCGAGCCGGTGCCGGTCGAGGGCGTGACCGGTGTCGGCTCCTCGGTGGGCGTGGGGCTCACGGCCTTCGCGCCGGGGGCGGCCGCCTTCAGTTCCAGCCGCGGCGCGGGATGGCCGTGGCCGTGACCATCGCCGCCGGCCTCCTCCTCCAGCTCGATCCAGCGGTCCACGCGTCCGTCGCCGTAGGTCTGAAGGGTCTTGAACGCCAGGGTCCTGACGTCGGGCAACTGCCGTACGGAGACGACGTACTCGGCGTCCTTCCCCACCGCGAGCTTCGGCCCGGACACGGTGTAGCCCCGGCTGGTGGGGGCGAGCTTCCAGCCCTCGGGGCCGTCCTTGTAGGTGATGTCGTCCGGGGTGATGCCCTCGGGCAGGATCACCTCGATCCCGCTGATGCCGGCGGTGCCGGACTCCGACTCCGCGGTGAAGGTCAGCGGCACGTTCTGGTCGAGCGCCCGGGCGCCCGCCGCCTCGACCTCGGCGTGCGCCGCGGCCGGTCCGGCGAGGGCGACGGCGGCCACGAAGGCGACCGCGGTGAGGGCACCGGTGCGGCGCAGGCCGCGGGTCAGGGTGGGGCGGGGCACGTGTGACTCCCTCGTACGGGTGATGTGGTCGCCGCATTCAAGCGCAGGGGGCGGCCTCAGGGCGAGGGGTCCTCGGGGCCGGGATGGCGCAGGCAGGAGGCGACGACCACGAAGGGCCACAGGGACTGAAGGGCCGTCACCAGGCGTTCGGCGACACCGTCGGCGCCGCCCTGGTTCATTTCGATCATGAACCAGACCGCGCTGACGAGCATCAGCGCGGTCGCCGTGAGGGAGGGTACGGGCCGGAGCCCCCAGGGTGCGGCGCTGCGCCGGTCGGCGGCCAGAACCGGCCACACCGCCAGGAGCGTGAAGCCGACGGCGACCGCCGAACCATGGCGCAGGGAGCCTCCGCTGCTCGGCGGCGGGAGGAGCGCCACCGCACAGGCGGCCACTCCCCCCGCGCCCAGCGCCACCCGTCCGGGGAGCGCGGCCGGGCGCAGCCCCAGGGCGGTGATCATGTGGCAGACGCCCAGGGTGGCCAGTGCCCCGGTCATCACCCAGAAGCCCGCGGCGCCGTAAGCGGCGAGGACGCTGATCGTCTGCGTGGCGGGGTCGTAGGCGGGCCCTTCGAGCAGCGCCGCGATCGTCCAGCCGCCGATCAGCACGACTGGCGCACTCCCCGACGAAAGCAAGGCCCATCTTGGGATAGGTCGCATCAAGTCACCGTAAAACGGCCACTGGGTCCCGCGGTCCCTCCGCCGTCGCCACGCACCCACCGTGTCGAAGCGAACAGCCCTGCTCACGTCGAACAAATCGACCGTAAACGCCAGGCCGCGCCACCCCTTCCGGCGCATAGAAATATCCACCAGCATGAAGGGCCCTGCCCGGGGCGGCAGGGTCGAGTGCTGGGAGTAGGGACATGCAGCGCACCATGGGGAAGCAGGCCGTCGAGTGGCTCGCCGCGGCTGCCGCGGATCCTCGGTCGTGCCAGCAGCAGTGGGATCAGGGCGCGGACGCGGTGCTGCTGGAGGCCGGCCGGATCTGGAACGTGCTCAGCGTCCCCGAACAACTCGGCCTGAGAGCCCTGGACCGCCTGAGACGGGCGCGCCCGCGGGCGTCCGGCCCCGTCCTGGCGAACAGCGGGGCGCGCCGAGTCGGCTTCTTCCTCCCGCCCGACCCCGTCGGCGACTGGGCCGGGCCCGGCGTACGCCATGTCGGCAGGGGATCATGGGTCGCCGTACCGCCGCCGTACCAGTCCTCCGGCTGGCGTCTGGAGTGGCTGCTGCCGCCCGACGGGACCGGAGCCCTGTACGACCCCGCCGTCGTGCAGTGGGCGCTGCGCCGGGCCGGTGGCGTTCGCGCCGCCCTGGCACGGGTCAGTCGGTCGGGCGGGGAGCGGCCACGCTGACGCGTCCGTTCCTGCCGCTCCACTCCCACAGGTCCATCGGCCCGGGAAGGCCCCGGGGCACGACGACGGCCGGTACCCGCTCGGCTCCCTCGACGTGCCGGTCGCTCCCCGGTTCGGTGCCGCCGGTCCGGGCCAGCCCGGTGAACCTGCCGACCGCCCAGGAGGTGACGGCCTGACCTTGTCCATCGCCGGTGCCCACCGAGTCCCACCAGGTGTCGCGGCGCTCCGGTACCGCACGCCCGTTGGCATGCCACTCGGCGACCAGAGCCGCGTAGATCGACGGGTGGCCCCGGACGCCGGTGGCCGGTACGACGTACGACACGGGTGCGGCATCGCCTCCGAGGACCCGCCGCGCCGTCTCATGTCTGTCCATGCCGGAGCAACGCCGAGGCGCGCGCCGGTGGTACGCCCGCCGCCGCCGCTGCCACCCAGTCGAGTGAGACCGTCCCCCGAATGGAGTCATGGCGTGCCGACGCACGCCGTCCGACGCCGTCCGCCTCGATCGAGACAGGAGCCGCTTCCATGGACCGCAACGACAGTGACGACACCCCTGACTGCCCGTGGTGCGCCGCGCTGCGTGAGACGAGTCCGTCACCGGCCGCACAGCCGGCCACCTCACCGGGACGACGGTACGACCCGTATGTCTCGGGCACCCTGTACGACAGTGACGACTGGTGAGGGCCGGATCGGCCCTGCTCAGCGCTGGGCCTCGAAGCCGACGCCGGCCAGCCGGTCCAGGCACTGATCGATGCCCACTGCGGTGCTCGACGAGCCCGTCGGTGAACCGCAGCAGCGCCTGAGCCGGGTCCAGCCTCCAGGTGGCCGGCTCATAGCCGCCGAGGCCCGTTCCCAGGGGCGGGCCGACCGGGACCGGCAGGAGTGAGGTGCGGCCCGCCGAGTCGATCACGGCCGGGGGCAGGTGGCCGGCACTGGTCAGGGTCACCTGGCCGCAGTCGGGGTCGACGCGGGCGGAGCGGTACGCGGTCATCTCCACGGCGGCCTCCAGACCGTGCCCCATGACGTCCCCGACGACGAGCAGCGCCCGGCCGAAGTGCAGCCGGACGGTCTCGCACCAGTCGCCGCAGGCCAGGGCGCTCCGTCCGACGGGCAGGTAGCGGATGGCGACGTCCAGGTTCGGGTACGGACGCCCGGGCTCGGCGAGCAATGCCCGCTGGAGCTTGCCGACGCACCCCTGACCGGTCGCCCTCCCGAGGTGTGCCGGATGCGGGAGGCGGCGCGTCCGGCGAGGAGGGCACGCAGCTCCGTGTCCGCCGGTGGCCAGGGGCTCGCGGACCGCGGGCCGGGCTCCGCCGTACGCCGGGCAGGGGGCGTCCTCGTCCGGCGTGGTACCGATCCGGGCAGGTCGGGACGGGCTCGGCCGTCGCCGGTCTGGGAAACGTCCGCGACCAGCGCACCACACCAAACACCCTGAAGGTTCACAAAAGCACACAACGGCCCGATGGCGACACGGCGGGTACGGGCGGGGACAGGGCCGCGACGGCCGGGGCAGGCAGGAGCGGGCGGACGCAGGGAGCACGGGGGCGCACGCCCCGCATATATCTGCCGGTTTGGAGCGCGGGCGCTCGCCCCATACGGGGAATTGAGCCCCCGCCATATGGCCGCGCCACCTGCCACCGGGTGCACTGAGGCCTTCATCTCTTGAGCGTCGGCACCACAAGGAGGCTTTTCATGGCACTCACCGAGTGGACGAAGTCAATGGAGTGGCTGGCAGCGGCGTCGGAGGACCCCGGCGCCTGTAAACAGGAGTGGCAGAACGGCAGCACCGGAGTGGCACTCCTGGCCGCCGGACGGTTCTGGGACGTGCTGATCATGCCGGAGGACCTCGGGCTGCGCGTCGCCGACCTGCTGGACGAGCTGTCCCTGCTCGACCGCGGCCCCTGCCTGCTGGACACCCGACGACGCAATGTCGGGTTCCTGCTGCCCCCGGAGCCCCAGGCCGTGTGGATCGGCACCGGCGTGCGCCTGCTGGGCGCCGGCACCTGGATCACGACCCCCGCCCCGCACTGCCGCTGGGGCACCCTGCGCTGGCTCGTCCCGCCGGACGGCACCGGAACCCTGAACATTCCGGAGGTCCTGGAAGTGGCCATGCAGCGCTGCGCGGGCGAGATGAACCGTCTTCAAGGGCGCCCCGCGCCCACCGCGTGCGTGTCAGGGGGCCGCGTACGGCCGTGACCGGCCCGGCGGAGCCGCTCCGCCCTGCCCGGTGACGTGGGGGGTGCGCAGAAGAACGGGCGCCTGTGACACGCCCGTGACAGTCGACGGACGCCGCCATGACGTCCACCAATCAAGGTATTGGAAACGGACAAATTGCAGTTTTCGGGCATTGAACGCTTCCGGTGATGTGAGCGGAGATGGCCGAGTCGATCTGTCAGAGGACCCCCATGAGCTTCACCATCACCGCCACGCACGACGAAGCCACCGCCCCCGCGCTGGCCCCGCGCGAGAGGGAGACGTTGCAGCACATCGCCCGGGGCTGCACCTATCTGCAAGCGGCTCGGCACATGGGACTGTCCAAGCACACGGTCGACGCCTACCTCCGTCGCATCCGCGCCAAGTTCGACATCAACACCACCGCCGAGCTCACCCGGATGGCCATCGCCCTGGGTCTGTGACCCGCGCGCGGGAAGCGCTCGCACCGCCGTCCCCGCACCGCGTCGGATCGACGCCGCGCCGCACTCCGTAATCCCTGCCACGCCCGGCGTCAAGTAACGAACAGCCGGGGCTGGGGGCGCCCGCCCCGTCGGGGGACGGTTGCAGTCCACCACCCGACCGTTCCCCCGCCCCCGCCCCCGTTCCCGTCCCCGTCCCCGATCCGCCACCCGCTGCCCGACCCCGGGCACTCGACCCCCACAGGTTCCCCATGAATGACATCGCCATAGTCGGACTCGGCTGCCGCTTCCCCGGAGCCGCGGACCTCAGGGCGTACTGGAAGCTCCTCCTCGGTGGAGAACGGCAGTTCACCGCGGTCCCGAGGGATCGCTGGAACCATGACACCTTCCACCGGCCCGACGACCGGCAGGCCCCTGACAGCGCCTATACCGACCAGGTCGCCTTCCTTCAGGGCGTGGACCGCTTCGCCGCCAGGCACTACGGTCTGCCGCCTCGGCGCGCCGAGGCCATGGACCCGCAGCACCGACTGGCGCTCGACGTCACCCGCGAGGCGCTCGACGACGCGGGGCTGGGCCGCGGCGGCTTCGACCGGGAGAGCACGGGCGTCTTCTTCGGTATCTCGGCGTCCGACTACCGGGAACTCGCCACGGCCCGGATCCGGGCCCTCGGTCTCGCCGACGGGTCGCTCGGCACGGCAGCCGACACCGACACCATGAACGCGTTCAAGGCCCGCTCCACGCGGGACCTTCCTCCCGTCGGCACCTTCACGATGCCGGGCGTCCTGCTCAACATGGCGCCCGCCACGGTGAGTCGGCACTTCGGCCTCGGGGGCCCCAGCTTCGCCGTCGACGCCGCGTGCTCCAGCTCGCTGGTGGCGCTCGACCACGCGGTGGCGCGGCTGCGTCACGGTACGTGCAAGGCGGCGGTGGTCGGCGGGGTGTACCTCAGTCTCACGCCGGACAGCCTGATCGGCTTCTCCCGACTGGGCGCGCTGTCGGCGGCGGGGGTGTGCCGTCCGTTCGATGCCAGGGCCGACGGCTTCGTACTCGGCGAGGGCGCCGGCGCCGTAGTCCTCCGGCCCCTTCAGGACGCGCTCGCCGACGGCAACCGTGTCTACGCCGTCATCAAGGGCATCGGCTCCGCCAACGACGGCGCCTCGTCGGGGCCGCTGACGCCCAGCGCCGAGGGACAGCTGCGGGCCATGCGCGCCGCGTTCGACGACGCGGGCCTGCCGCCCGGTGCGGCCTCCTTCATCGAGGCCCACGGCACGGGAACCGGCGTCGGGGACCGCGTCGAGGTGGAGGCCCTGAGCCGGTTGCGGACCGAGCGCGGGGGCGCGGACCCGGGCGTCTGCTACCTCTCCTCCGGCAAGGCGCTCATCGGGCACTCGCTGTCCGCGGCCGGCATAGCGGGGCTGATCAAGACCGCGCTGGTGGTGCACCACCGCACGGTCGTACCGCAGCCCGACGTCCTGCCCCACCCGGACCTGGGCTTGGCCGCCGCCGGTCTGCGTCTGGCCGACACCGCACGGGCGCTGCCGGAGGGTGAGGGACCTGCGTGCGCGGCGGTCAGTTCGTTCGGTTTCGGTGGCACGAACGTGCACGCGGTCCTCCAGCAGGCGCCCACCGCGGCCCCCGTCCGGCGGTCGGTCGCCACCGGCACAGACACCGTCCGCGAGGCGCAGCCCCAGCTCTTGCTGGTCTCGGCCGGCAGCCCGCGGCTGCTGCGGGAGCACATCACCGAGCTGCTCGGCCACCTGGAGCACTCACCCCCGGCGTCCGTCGCGGCGCTGGCCCACACGTTGGCCGGGCGCGAGCCCCTGCCGAGCCGGCTCGCGATCGTGGCCGGCGACACGGCCGAGTTCACCGAGCGGCTGCGCGGAGCTCATCGACAACTGGCCGAGGGTGCCCGGGGCGACCTCGGCGAGGGTGCCTTCGCCGCGGACGCTCCCCTGCCGTCCGCCGCACGCCGGGTCGCCTTCCTCTACCCGGGCCAGGGCAGCCAGCGCCCCGGCATGCTGCGGGAACTCCACGAGCGGTTCCCCGCCTTCCGTGATGCCGTCGACACCCTCGGTGCCGAGGCCCGGCGGCACACCGGCGTCGACCCGGCCGACCTGCTATACGGGCCGGCGGCGGACCTGGCGGACGACTCCGGGCTCAGGCGACGGCTCGCCCCCACCGAGGTGTGCCAGCCGCTGCTCGGCACCGTCCAGATCGCCGCCACCGGGCTGCTGGCCGCATGCGGTGTCGCCCCGGATGTCGTACTGGGCCACAGCGTGGGTGAGTTCGCGGCCGCCGCGGCCGCCGGTGTCCTCCCGGCCGAGGAGACCGTGGCGCTGCTCGCCCGCCGCGGCGCGGTCCTGCGGGACGCGGAGGGCGAGCCGCGCGGCTCGATGCTCGCCCTCCAGACGGACCAGGAGACGTGCCGGCGGCTGGTCGACGGCCGCCCGGACGTGTGGATCGCGTGCTTCAACGAGCCTCGGCAGACCGTGGTCAGCGGCGCCAGGGAAGCTCTCGCCGCCCTACGACGCGTCTGCGCGGAGGCGGGCATCGCCACCAGGGCGCTCGATGTCTCCAACGCCTTCCACTCGCCGCGGCTGGCTGCGGGCGACGAGGCCATGCGCGCCGACCTGGACGGGCGGCCCCTCACCCGTCCCCGCCTGCCGCTGGTCTCCTGCGTCAGCGGGACCTCGTGCGACGACCCCGACCGGCTGCGGCGGCTGTGGGCGCGTCACGCGTCCGCGCCGGTCCGCTTCACCGACGCCGTCCGCAGCGCCTATGACACGGGCGCCCGCGTCTTCGTGCAGGTGACGGGCGGCAGCTCGCTCCTCTCCGCCGTCCGGCGCAATCTCGCCGGCCACGACGACGTCCACGTCATCGCCGCCGACGACCCGGCACCGGACGGTCAGCGCGGCTATCTGAGCGCCCTCGCCCGGCTCGCCGTCCTGGGTGTCGACGTCGACCCGCGGGCGCTGATCGAGCCGGCCGACCGCCACCTGCTGGACCTGCCGGTCGCCCGGCTGGAGACGCGGTCCTACTGGTGGGGGCAGCGGCCGGCACCGGCGGACCACGAGGACCGTCCTGCGCCGGCCTCGCGTGCTTCCTCGGCCCCGCCGTCCCCCTCGAACCGACCGTCTGCGCCGACCCCGGCCGCCACACCTCGACCCCAGACGTCCCCCGACCCGAAAAAGGACAGTCCCATGCACGAACTGCTCGACCTGATCCAGCACCAGGTGACCCTTCTCGGCCGCCTCGGCGACGCGCTGACCGGCGCGGGCATCACGGGGCCCCACGCCGCGCCCGCGCCGACGCCGACACCTGATGTCGCCGCCACACCGCCCCCGACGGGCCCGGCACCCGGCGAGGAGCCGCGCACCGCAGCCGACGGTGCCGGCGACGCCAACGACGCCAACGACGCCAGGGACGCCGTACAGGACGCCGTGTTCGAGCAGATCGCCCGTATCAGCGCGTTCCCCGGGAGTGATCTGCACGCCGGTCAGCGGCTCGTGGACGACCTCGGTTTCGATTCGCTGATGCTGACCGACCTGTTCGCCTCGCTCAAGCGGCGCTGGCCGTCGCTGACGGTCGACGAGCGGTGCGCCCGCCCGACGGTCGGGAGTGTCACCGCCCTCGTTCAGAACGAGGCCACGTCCCGGCCTCCGGCCCATCTGAGCCTGATACCCCAGCCCATGGACGCCCCGGTCCCCGAGCCCAGGCGCGCCGCCCCCGCCCCCGCCCCCGCCCCCGCCCCGGCACCGGCACCGGCACCGGCACCCGCACCGGCCGAGCCCCCGGCTCCCCAGGTCGCCCACGTCCCACAGGACCAGACCCGCATCGAGTGCTTCCCCGAGGTGACCGCACACCAGGAGCGCCTGAACCTGCTCGCCCGGCTCGACCTGCCGAACCCGTACTTCCGGGTGCACGAGGGCGGCATGGCGGACACCACCGTCATCGACGGCCGTGAGCTGATCTCGTTCTCCGGCTACAACTACCTGGGGCTGGCAAGCCACCCCCGAGTCACCGCGGCGGTGGCGGAGGCCGTCGAGCAGTGGGGCACGTCGGCGTCCGCGAGCCGGCTGCTGTCCGGCAGCCGCCCGCTCCACCTGCAGCTGGAGCGGGAACTCGCCGACACCCTCGGAACCGAGGACGCGATCACCCTGACCAGCGGACACGCCACCAACGTCACCGTGATCGGTCATCTCGTCGGGCCGGACGACCTGATCGTCCACGACTCACTCGCCCACGACAGCATCCTTCAGGGCTGCAAGCTCTCCGGAGCCGCGCGCCGGCCCTTCCCGCACAACGACGCCGCCGCCCTGGACGCCCTCCTCACCCGGGTCCGGCACCAGTACCGCCGGGTACTCGTCGTCGTCGAGGGCGTGTACAGCATGGACGGCGACATCGCCGACCTGCCCGCGCTCATCGACGTCAAGCGCCGGCACGGCGCGCTGCTGATGGTCGACGAGGCGCACAGCATCGGCGTCATCGGCGCCACCGGGCGCGGCATCGGTGAGTACCACGACGTCGAACGGCGCGACGTCGACCTGTGGGGCGGCACCCTCTCCAAGGCGCTGGCCGGGTGCGGCGGTTACATAGGTGCCGACCGAAGCGTCGTCGAGTACCTCAGGTACACGGCTCCGGGCTTCGTCTACAGCGCCGGCATGACGCCGGCCAACACCGCCGCCTCCCTCGCCGCGCTGCGGACGATGCGTGCCGAACCGCAGCGCTTGGCGCGGCTCCGGGAGAACTCCGCGCTGTTCGCGAGCCTGGCACGCGGGGCCGGCGTCGACATCGGCGACAGCCACGACTCGCCCATCGTCCCGTGCATCGTCGGGGACTCGGCGAAGACCCTCCAACTGGCCGAGGCACTGTTCCGGCAGGGCATCAGTGTCAACCCGATCCTGTATCCGGCCGTGCCCGAGGAGTTGACCCGGCTGCGGTTCTTCGTCACCTGCGAGCACACCCCCGAGCAGATCCACCACACCGTCAGGGCACTGCGGCAGCACCTGCCGTACGCCGACACCGGCAACGGCACCGCCGCGGCCGCCTGAGGCTGCGGCGTCGCATGTCGGGGCAGGCTCCGCCGATCAGGCTCTCTTCCCGGCCGGTGCGGGTGAGCACCCACGGGTTCGCGGGTGATCCTGCCCGCCCGCAGGACGTGATGGCCTCTCGGGGCCGGGCCGGGTTCCGCGACCTCCGTCCGGGGCAACCGCGGGTCTGCGGACCTGCGTGGAGCGGATGCGCTGGGGCGGCACGGTCGTCCTCCACGGTCCTGCTGGACCTGACCCGCGCCTGGCGGTCCGCCGTGCCGCGTGAGCGCGGGCCCGTATGCACAAGGGAAAATCCAGTTCATCAGTCCGCAAATCGATCACTGGATCGGTGGAATCCGGACGGATGCCGGAGCGCGCGGGGATCTAGCGTCGAAATGCACGGGGCCGCACGGACCAGAAGGGCATCGAGCCACTCATGCCCATCCCGCATACCGACGTCATGCCGGCAATCGAGTTCGACACCCTGCCCGCTTCACCCGACCCGGACCAGCCGCCCGTCGACGACCTCCTGCTGCCGGTCGACGAACTGCCCGAGTCGGCTTCCGCGCCCGACGCGGTCTGCCGCCGGGTGCGCGACGAGCTCATGCTCGACGGCAACGCACGCCTCAACCTCGCCACGTTCGTGACGACGTGGATGGAGCCGCAGGCCCAGCAGTTGATGGCGGAGACCGCGGAGAAGAACCTCGCGGACCGCGCGGAGTACCCGCAGATCACCGCGATGGAAGAGCGCTGCGTACGGATGCTCGCCCGGCTCTGGCACGCACCGCGTCCGGAACTGGTGCGCGGCTGCTCCACGACCGGTTCGAGCGAGGCCGCGATGCTCGGCGGCCTCGCGCTCAAGCGCCGCTGGCAGGAGCGCCGACGCGCCCAGGGCAAGGACGCCACGCGCCCGAACCTCGTCATGGGGGCGAACGTCCAGGTCTGCTGGAAGAAGTTCGCCAACTACTTCGAAGTGGAGCCGCGTTACGTCCCGATGGAGCCGGGCCGCTACCACCTCACGCCCGACACGCTGACCGCCTACTGCGACGACAACACGATCGGCGTCGTGACCGTCCTCGGTTCCACCTTCGACGGTTCCTACGAGCCCGTGGCCGACATCTGCATGGCCCTGGACGGATACCAGGCCGCCACCGGCACCGACATCCCCGTCCATGTCGACGGCGCGTCCGGCGCCATGGTCGCGCCCTTCCTCGACCCGGGTCTGATGTGGGACTTCCAGCTCGAACGCGTCGCCTCCATCAACACCTCGGGACACAAGTACGGGCATGTCTTCCCGGGCCTCGGCTGGGCCCTGTGGCGCGACGCCGACGCCCTGCCCGACGACCTGGTCTTCGAGGTCGACTACCTCGGGGGCCGCTCCCCCAGCTTCACCCTCAACTTCTCCCGGCCCGGTGCGCACGTCGTCGCGCAGTACTACAGCTTCCTGCGCTACGGCTTCGAGGGACTGCGCAACCTCGCGGCCCGCAACCGTACGACCGCCCGCGCCCTCGCCACCCGGATCCGGACCATCTCCCCCTACGAGCTGGTCACGGACGGTTCCGAACTCCCGGCCTTCGCCTTCCGCCTGGCACCGGGCACACCCGGCTTCACGGTCTTCGACGTCTCCCACGCCATGCGCGCCCGCGGCTGGCACCTGCCCGCCTACACCTTCCCCACCCCCTGCCAGGACATCTCCGTACTGCGCCTGGTCGTACGCACCGGATTCACCGCTTCCCTCGCCGGCATGTTCATCGCCGACCTCACCGAAGTCACTCGTCAGCTCGCGGAGCCGTGCTCCGGGCTCGACACCGGCCCGGTCGCCCGTCGGACGTGACATCTCCGCTCCCGCGCGGTCCGGGCGAGGGCTCACCGGACGCCTGGCCACCGGACGCCTGGCCACCGGGCACCTAGCCGAGGAAGCTCAAGCGCACCTGACGGTGGGGATTGTCACGGTTGGTGTCCACGAGGCACACCGACTGCCACGTCCCCAGCTCCAGTCGCCCGGCCAGCACCGGCAGCGTCGCGTGCGGTGGGACGATCGCCGGGAGGACGTGGTCGCGGCCGTGGCCGGGGCTGCCGTGGCGGTGCTGCCAGCGGTCGTCGGCCGGGAGCAGGGTGTGCAGGGCGGCCAGCAGGTCGCTGTCGCTGCCGGCGCCCGTTTCGATGATCGCGATGCCTGCCGTGGCGTGCGGCACGAAGATGTTCAGCAGGCCGTCGCGGCCCGCGGCCGCCTCCCGCAGGAAGGCCTCGCAGTCGTGGGTGAGGTCCACGACCCGCTCCGAGGAACCGGAAGCGACGTTCAGAACTCGGGTGGTGAAGGCGTCTGACATGTCCTCCATCCTCACTCATGCGCCGGAGTTCACACGCCAGGAGATGCCCGAGCCGTGATACGTGAGGTCCACTTCGCGAGACAGCGTTGACCATGACCTCGCCATCTGGCTACTTTCTGCGGCATGTTGCGTTCAGCCCTGCTCACCACGCGCGGTCACATCGACCTGCTGCGGGTGGCCTCCGCCGCGTGTCGCCGCGGCTGCTGACGCCCTTCTTCTCTCTTCACCCACGCCTTCTCGCGCACCGGCCCGGTCCTGAGCGGACCTGACCCGGCGGCGCTGACGCGTGTCTCCCTCGAACGCTCATCGCCCCCTGGAGCACTCATGAGCACCAGCCATGCCCCACCCAGCTCCGCCGAGGCGGATATTCCCCTCAAATCCGCCTTCGAGAACACACCCGCCGTCGATGTCGTCCCCCTCCTCCCCGCCTCCGCCCGCCGCACCCGCGTCCCCCGCTGGCTGCGCCGCACCACCGGCCCCGTCCTGCTCCTCCTGTTGTGGCAACTGCTCAGCAGCACAGGTGCGTTGACCGCGGACGTCCTCGCCTCGCCGGGCCGTATCGCCCAGGTCGGGGGCGATCTCATCGCCGACGGCTCGCTGACCTCGGCCATGGGTACGTCCCTCCAGCGCGTTGCCGCCGGGCTGGCGCTCGGCACGCTCGTGGGGACCGGACTCGCCCTTCTCTCGGGCCTCTTCCGGGTCGGCGAGGACCTCGTGGACGCGCCCGTGCAGATGCTGCGGACCGTGCCCTTCGTCGGGCTCATCCCGCTGTTCATCATCTGGTTCGGCATCGGCGAGGCACCCAAGGTCGCCATCATCACGCTCGGCGTGACGTTCCCGCTGTACCTCAATGTCTACGCCGGAATCCGCGGCGTGGACGCCCAGCTGATCGAGGCCGGAGAGTCCCTCGGGCTGTCCCGGTGGGGACTCGTACGGCATGTCGTGCTGCCCGGCGCGCTGCCGAGCGCCCTGACCGGCCTGCGCTACTCCCTCGGCATCGCCTGGCTCGCCCTCGTCTTCGCCGAGCAGGTCAACGCCGACTCCGGCATCGGGTTCCTCATGGTGCAGGCGCGGGACTTCCTGCGGACCGACGTGATCGTGGTCTGCCTGATCGTCTACGCCTTCCTCGGCCTGTTCGCCGACTTCATCGTCCGCTCCCTCGAAAGGCTGCTGCTGCAATGGCGACCGACGTTCACCGGCCGGTGAACCCCCAGACCACACAGGCCGGACGGGCCGGACAGACCGCGGAGGCCGTGGCGGCCACCCGAACCGTGCAGACGTCTCAGGCCGTGCACGTCGAGGGGCTGACCCGCTCCTTCGACGGGCGCGCCGTCATCGACCAGCTCCAACTCGACGTCCGTCCGGGCGAGTTCGTCGCCCTGCTCGGCCGCAGCGGCTGCGGCAAGTCCACCCTGCTGCGCATCCTCGCCGGACTGGACCGCGACATCGAGGGCACCGTCCTGGTGCCGCGCCGCAAGGCCGTCGCCTTCCAGGCACCGCGGCTGATGCCCTGGAAGAAGGTGTGGCGCAACGTGCTGCTCGGCCTGCCGGGCAAGCCCGACCGTGCCGTGGCCGAGCAGGCGCTCAGGGAAGTCGGCCTGGACCACCGTACGGACGCCTGGCCCAAGACACTCTCCGGCGGCGAGGCCCAACGAGCCTCCCTCGCACGGGCGCTGGTGCGCGAGCCCGACCTGCTGCTCCTCGACGAGCCGTTCGGCGCGCTCGACGCGCTCACCCGGATCAAGGCGCAGCGCCTGGTGGGCGAGTTGTGGCAGCGGCGCGGCTGCGCGGTCCTGCTCGTCACGCACGACGTGGAGGAGGCCGTACTCCTCGCCGACCGCGTGCTCGTGATGGACGACGGGGTCATCGCGCACGAACAGCGCATCGACCTCGACCGTCCCCGCGACATCACCGACCCCCGGTTCGCCGAACTGCGCGCCGGGCTGCTCGAACGCCTCGGCGTCGACACCGCGGCCGAAGCGGCCTGAGCGGCCTGAGCCGAAGCAGGCCCCCCGCGAAACCAGAGAACCTCCTCCCCCTCAGTTCCACAGAACGGATCCGTCATGCGACGTCGCCTCGTCCCCGCCGCGCTGCTCCTTCCCCTGGCCCTGCTCCTGTCCGCCTGCGGCGGCAGCTCGTCGGCCTCGACCGGCGGCGACACCGACGGCTCGGGCTCCCTGACCCTCAACGTCGGTGACCAGAAGGGCGGTTCGGAGGCCATCCTGCGCGCGGCCGGAGAGCTGAAGAACCTCGACTACAAGATCAAGTGGTCCACCTTCACCTCCGGTCCGCCGCTGCTGGAGGCCGTCAACGCCAAGGCCGTCGACGTCGGCGGGGTCGGCAACACCCCGCCGGTCTTCGCGGCGGGCGCCGGCTCGAAGATCACGGTGGTGGCCGCCTGGCACGGCACGTCCAAGGGCGACACCATCCTCGTCCCGAACGACTCGAAGCTGAGCGGAACCGCGCAGCTCAAGGGCAGGTCGATCGCCGTGGCCCAGGGCTCCTCCGCGCACTACCAACTGGTCGCCTCCCTCAAGAAGGCCGGGCTGAGCCTGAGCGACGTGCAGGTCAAGTACCTCCAGCCGGCCGACGCGCTGGCCGCGTTCACCTCCGGCAAGGTGGACGCCTGGGCGGTGTGGGACCCGTACACCTCGCAGATACTCAAGGCGAAGCAGGGCCGCGTCCTGACGACCGGCGACGGCATCACCAACGGGCTGACCTTCCAGGTGGCGGCGCCGAACGCGCTCAAGGACAAGAAGAAGGCCGCCGCGATCAAGGACTACCTGGAGCGGCTGCGGCGTGCCTACAAGTGGGTCTACACCCACGAGGACGAGTGGGCGAAGGTCTGGTCCAAGGAGACAGGGCTGCCCGAGGACGTGGCGCTGGCCGCCGTGAAGCGCACCTACACCACCCGGATCGCGGTCGCCGTGGACAAGCCGCTGATCGCCTCTGAACAGGAGATCGTCGACACCTTCGCCGACCTGAAGCTCATCCCGAACAAGGTCGACTTCGGCGGCTTCACCGACACCCGCTTCAACGGCGACCTCCCGCCGTCGACCACCGCGCCCCGTCCCTCGGAAGGCTCGTGACATGACGGTCCGTCGCCAGCGCATGCCTTCGACCTTCTCGGGGATCTCGGGTTCCCGGGTTCCCGGGTTCCCGGGGGGGGGTGCCCCTATCTCTTTCGTCAAGGGGCGGGTCGGTTGATTGGTGATGTTTCAGGCGGCTTGGGGGACGGCTTGAGGTTCGAAGAACGTGC
>NZ_JBHVGZ010000041.1:0-89104 GCF_042800355.1 Streptomyces sp. NPDC057623 | reverse complement strand
TCACAGGCCAGCAGAGCACACGAAGGAGGAAGAACGCCCTGGCTACGGGGTCAGCGACTCAGCCGGGCTCCAGGGAACTCACGGGATGTCGCACAGATGGGGCGGAAGAGCTCGGTCCCGCGAAACCCCTCGAACCTGCTCTCCTCCTGGACCATGTGGTGCTGCCAGTCGAGGAAGTCGTCGACCTGGTTGGGGTGGACGCGGTGGGTGACGACCACGGTGACCAGCGGATCCAGTGACTGGGTGCCGCTGCTGACCACTTGCTGGGTCGCCGGACCGTCGAAGTACTTGGCGCCGACGTCGAGATACGTCTGCCGGGTCCCGCTGTTGATCCACGCCTGCAGATGCGCCACCGAGTCGAAGCGGTAGACGACGACCCAGTCGGGTTGCAGCGGTGTCGGCGGGGAGATCTCGGCGCCGAGGAAACCGGGATAGTAGGCGGCCGCGGCATTGAGATCACCCTGCCATGACTCGTACTCCTGCTCCATCTCGGGCAGGACCTTCTGGCCGATGATCGCCGTCGCCGCGGCGGCTACGTTCTTTTCGGTGCTCATCGTGACTCAACCTGTCGACACCGACTGCTCCGCGGGGAGCCGGCCGTAAATGCGTTCCGGAGTCAGCGGCAGGGCACGGTAGCGGACACCCGTGGCGTCATGGACCGCGTTCGCGAGCGCGGGGGCGACCGGGTTGATGCAGCACTCGGCCATCCCCTTCGCCCGCATGGGCCCCACCGAATCCGCCGAGCACACGAGGAGGACCTCGGTACGGGGAATGTCGGCGTAGGCGGGGATGCGGTAGTTCCGGAGGTTCGGGTTGACCACGACGCCGCTGTCGTCGACGTGGAGGTTCTCGGTCAGCGCGAAGC
The DNA here is from genome assembly GCF_042800355.1 of Streptomyces sp. NPDC057623. Lineage (NCBI taxonomy): Bacteria > Bacillati > Actinomycetota > Actinomycetes > Kitasatosporales > Streptomycetaceae > Streptomyces > Streptomyces sp. NPDC057623. The sequence continues at coordinate 88,239 of NZ_JBHVGZ010000041.1, read as the reverse complement.
CGATTCCCTGGGCGACACCGCCCTCCACCTGTCCCCGGACCTGCGCCGGGTTGATGACCACCCCGGCGTCCGCCGCGTGCACGCTGTACAGGATCCGTATCTCACCCGTCACCTGGTGCACGGCGACCCGGAACCCCTGCGTGTTGGAGGTGACGCTGCGGGGCGAGCCGTATGCCTTACGTGCGGCGGTGAAGCGGATCCCACGCGTGCGGGCCAGCGAGACGAGTTCGGCGAGCGAGACCCTCCGGTCCCCGCAGACGACACCGTCGTCGTCCATCGTGCACATCACGACGTGGACGCCCGTGTGCGCCGCGGCGAAATGCAGGATGCGGTCGCGCACCGCGTTGGCCGCCCGCAGCACCGCGTTGCCCGCGACGAAGAGGCCGGCGCTCGCGAAGGCGCCGGTGTCGAATCCCGTGCGGTCGGTGTCGGACTGCACCAGCCGGATCCGCGACGGCGTCGTGCCCAGCTGGTGGGCTGCGATCTGGACATGTGCCGTGGAGGTCCCCTCCCCGAACTCGACGGTCCCGACGGCCAGTTCGTAGAGGAGATCGTCGCCCAGCGTGACCCAGGCCTCGGAGAGGTGTTCCGTCGGGGGCGCGGTCTCGTGCAGGGAACTCGCCACGCCGGCTCCGACGAGCCACTCGGGGCCCGGGGGCGGGCGGTCGGCCGTACGGGCCAGGGCGTCGCCCACCAGGTCGAGGCACTCGGCGAGTCCGTCCTCGGTGAAGACCACGTCGTCCGGGCCGTCGTGCAGGGCGACCAGGGGCTCACCCGGCCGCACGATGTTGCGTCGGCGCAGTTCCAGCGGGTCGATGTGCAGGGCGCGGGCCAGTTCGTCCATCGCCGACTCCACGGCGAACGCCGGCTGCGTCATCCCGTACCCCCGCAGCGCGCCGCTCGGCACGGTGTTCGTGTAGACGGACCACGCGTCGTACTTCTTGTGGGGGCAGCGGTAGAGCATGACGGCGGCTCCGCCCGCGTACACCGTCTCGCCGCCGTGGTTGCCGTAGGCGCCCGTGTTCGACACGTTGCGCACCTGCAACGCGGTGAGCGTTCCGTCGGCCTTGGCGCCGAGTTTGACCGTCAAGGTCATCGGATGCCGCGGCGAGGCCGTGGTGAACTCCTCTTCACGGGTGTACTCGAGACATGCGGGCCGCCCGGTGTCCAGGGTGGCGAGCGCGACCAGGTCCTCCGCGATCACCTCCTGCTTGCCGCCGAACCCGCCGCCGACACGCTTGCAGAACACCCTCACCTGGTCCCGGCGCAGCGCGAACAGATACTCCAGTTTTGCCTTCGCGATCGACGGTGACTGCGAACTGGTACGGATGTTCAGACGGCCGTCCTCCATCCAGGCGATCGCACCGTGGGTCTCCAGATGGGCGTGCTGCACCCGCGGTGAGGAGTACGTGCCTTCGTGGATCACGTCGGCCGCGGCGAATCCCGCGTCGACGTCGCCGATGCGCGAGTGGAGTTCGAGCAGGATGTTGTGGACGGGGTCGCGGACGAACGGGTCGTCGGAGCCGTGCAGTTGGGGTGCGCCGTCGGCCATCGCCGCTTCCGGGTCGAACACCGCCGGCAGCACCTCGTACTCGACCGCGAGCCGTCGGCAGCCCTCCTCGGCCGCCCCGACCGTGTCGGCCAGGACCGCGGCGACGCGCTGGCCGGCGAAACGGACCATGTCGTCGAGGATGTAGGTGTCGTCCGGGTCGACGAGGTGGTCGGTGTGGATCGCGGTGGTGAAGCGTCTGCGGGGTACGTCCTCCCAGGTGTAGACCCGGTGCACGCCGGGCACCGCGAGGGCGGCGCTCTTGTCGATCGAGAGGATCCGGGCGTGCGCGTGGGGTGAGTGCAGCACCTTGAGGTGCAGCATGCCGTCGATGCGCGTGTCCATGGTGAACTCGGCGTGCCCCGTCACCACGTCATGGCCCGCGGGCGCGCCGACGCTCGTCCCGACGGCCCTGCCTGGTGCCGCCGTCTCCACCGCGCTGACGCCCTTCACGGCGTCCTCGATCGCCCGGTATCCGGTACAGCGGCAGAGGTTGCCCTTCAACGCCCGTGGCAGATCCGCCTTCTGGTCCTCGCTGAAGGTCGCCGACGTCATGATCATCCCGGCCGTGCAGAAACCGCACTGGAACCCAGGGGCGTCCTCGAACTGCTGCTGCATGGGATGCGGGGCACCCGGCCGTCCGAGGCCCTCGATCGTGGTGACCTGAAGGCCGTCCGCGCGGAACGCGGGGGTGATGCAGCTGTGTACCGGTGCGCCGTCCAGCCACACCGTGCAGGCGCCGCAGTCGCCCGCGTCGCACCCCTTCTTGACTCCGAAGTGGCCGAGTTCGCGCAGGAAGGTGCGCAGGCACTGGCCGGGGACCGGCTCACGGTCGAATTCCTTGCCGTTCACGAGGTAGCTCATGGCGGGCCCGCCTCCATGAGTTCGCGGCGGATCTCTTCGGCGAAGTGCCGTGTCAGATGACGACGGTGGTCAGGGGTTCCGTTGGGGTCGTCGAACCAGACGTCGGCCGGCACGGCGTCGATGCTCTGCCGCAGGGTGCGGCCATCGGGCGGGGAGTCGAAGGCCATGCGGACCGGTCGCGTGGTACCGGCGGTGACGGTGAGCAACAGGCCACTCGCTCCCGGCCGTTGCGTGCCGACGAGGAAGACCGTCGAACGGCCGAGCCGGGTGAGTGTGAAGCGACGGTGCGCGGTGCGTTCGCGCAGTGCGTGCTCCGGGATGGTGACGCGCCGAAGGATCTCGCCAGGGGTGAGCACGTTGCGGTGGTCGCCGGTGACGAAGTCGAGGGCCTCGACGAAACGCACCGAGCCGTCGGGCGCCCACAGTTCGTACCGCGCCTCCAGCGCGACCGTCAACGTGATCATCGGGCCGGCGGGCAAGGACATGCAGATGTTTCCGCCGACGGTCGCCGCGTTCCACACCTTGAACGAGGACAGGAATGCCTCACAGCTCGCCCGGACGAGAGGTCCGACGGTCCAGCCCTTTGGCCACGGGAAGGCGTACAGGTCGCGAATGGTGCAGGTGGCGCCGATCTCCAGGCCCTCGTCCGTCGGGACAAGCGGGTCCCAGGGCAACGCCGTCAGGTCGATCAGCCGCCGCAGGTCCGGCTGCTCGGTGGAGTAGAGCCATGTTCCGCCTGCGAGCCAGGCGTCACCCTCGCGCCAGTCCCCGCCCGGCCGCTCGGAAGGACGCCGGACGACTTCGGAGATGGTGTTGAGGTCCATGAAGACCGACCTACAGGAGAGCGGACCTACCGTTCAGGACGGCTGAGCCGTGAGGAAGCGGTGGGCACTGTCGCTTTCGTCATAGTTTATAGCAGCATGCGAATGACAGCCCGAGGGCGAGCTCACCCCGATCCTCTCCAAGCCGCTGAGCCGCCGCTCTGCGGCAGGCATGGCGGTCCGACGCATAGCGAGGCCCAGAACTATATTGTCCCACCACATGTGCTCCTGACCTGCGTGTTCCTACGGTGGCCCGACACCTACCGTCCCCACCGCACATGAGGAAGTGGCGCACATGGCCTCCGCAGCATCCGCTCCACCGACGCCCGCAAGCCCCGGCAACCTCAAGCGCATCGTCGCCGCCAGCCTCATCGGCACCACCATCGAGTGGTACGACTTCTTCCTCTACGGCTCCGCCGCCGCCCTCGTCTTCAACAAGCTCTTCTTCCCTGACTCCGATCCGCTCGTCGGCACCCTGCTGTCCTTCCTGACGTACGCCGTCGGATTCGCCGCCCGCCCCCTGGGCGCGCTGGTCTTCGGGCACTACGGGGACCGGCTCGGCCGCAAGAAGCTGCTGGTGCTGAGCCTGCTGCTGATGGGCGGGGCGACGTTCGCGATCGGGCTGCTGCCGACGCACGCGACCATCGGGTCCGCGGCGCCCGTGCTGCTGACCGTGCTGCGCCTGGTGCAGGGCTTCGCGCTCGGTGGTGAGTGGGGCGGGGCCGTGCTGCTGGTGTCCGAACACGGGGACGCGCGGCGGCGCGGCTTCTGGGCCTCGTGGCCACAGACCGGCGCACCCGCGGGCCAGTTGCTGGCGACCGGCGTCCTGTCCCTGCTGACGGCCGTGCTGTCGGAAAGCGCCTTCGGCACCTGGGGCTGGCGCATACCCTTCCTGCTCTCCGGTGTCCTGGTGATCGTCGGTTTGTGGATTCGTCTGTCTGTCGATGAATCACCCGTCTTCAAGCAGGCGTTGGCACAGGCGGAGGCACGCAAGGCCACACCCGCGGCCGACGCCGAGAAGCTGCCCCTGGTCTCCGTGCTGCGGCACCACTGGCGTGATGTGCTGGTGGCGATGGGCGCGCGGATGGCGGAGAACATCAGCTACTACGTCATCACCGCGTTCATCCTCGTCTACGCCACCACGTCGGCCGGCTTGTCCAAGCAGACCGCCCTGAACGCCGTGCTCATCGCCTCCGCCGTGCACTTCGCCGTCATTCCGGCCTGGGGCGCGCTGTCGGACCGGATCGGCCGCCGCCCGGTCTACCTGCTGGGCGCCATCGGTGTCGGGCTGTGGATGTTCCCGTTCTTCGCGCTCATCGACACCGGCGGCTTCGGCAAGCTGCTCCTCGCCGTGACCGTGGGTCTGGTGCTGCACGGCGCGATGTACGCACCCCAAGCCGCCTTCTTCTCCGAGATGTTCGCGACCCGGATGCGCTACTCCGGTGCCTCGATCGGCGCCCAGTTCGCCTCGGTCGCGGCGGGCGCGCCCGCACCGCTGATCGCCACCGCGCTGCTGGCCGACTACGGCAGCTCCACCCCGATCGCCCTGTACGTCATCGCAGCGGCCGTCCTGACGGTCATCGCGATCGGCGCGGCCAAGGAGACCCGCCACCGGGACCTCGCCGACATCGAGCCCTCGGCCGACGCGAAGCCTTCGGCGTCCCGGGCGGCGGACGCACACATCGTCTGAACCAACCCGGCGCACCGGTCCCCCGGAACGGCCCCCGTACGCTCCGCGCGTACGGGGGTCAGCGCTGTGCCGGTGCCGACAAGCGGTGCAGCCGCAGCGCCAGCTGGATCTCCAGGGCGCGGGCGGGGCCCTGCCAGTCGTCGCCGAGGAGGCGGCCGACGCGCTCCAGCCGCTGGGCGACCGTGTTCACATGGACGTGCAGTTCGTCCTTGGTGCGGGCCGGGCTCATCCCGCAGGCGAAGTACGCGTCGAGGGTGTGCAGCAGGTCGGTACCGCGCCGTTCGTCGTAGGCGACGACCTGGCCGATCGTACGGTCGACGAAGCCCCGGATGTCCCGGTCCCCGGCCAGCAGCAGCCCCACGAACCCGAAGTCCTCGGCGGCGGCGCCGTCCCCGGAGCGGCCGAGCAGTCGCATGGCGTCGAGGCAGCGCCGGCCTTCCTCGTAGGCGGCGGCCACGGCGTCCGGGCGAGCGGCCAGGTCCTCCACCGGTGCGGAGGCACCGACGGTGACCGCCTCGTGGACGGCCGTGCCGAGGTGGCGGGCAGTGCTCCGGGCCAGGGTGGTGGCCGTGTCTCCCTGGTCGAGCGGCAGGAGCAGGACCGTGCCGCCGTCGCGGGTGGCCGCCAGGCCGTGTCGGGTCGCGGCGAGGTGGGACGCGGCGGACCACAGGCGTCTGCGGGCGGCCGCTTGCTCGTCGGCGTCGGCCGCGGTGACCTCGAGGCGGGCGGCGAGGACGACATGAGTGGCGTCGAGGTCGGCTTCCAGCCGCGCCGCACGCTCGCGCAGCAGGCGCGGATCGCGGTCGCGGGCGTCGAGCAGGTCGTCCAACAGCTCGCCCCGGACGCGTTGTTCGGCCTCTGCGGCGGAGCGCCGGGCGAGCAGCAGGAGGGAGGTGACCATGGCGGCACGCTCCAGAGTCCGCTGGTCGACGGGGTCGAGGCCGGGGTGACCGCGCAGCACCAGCGCACCGAGCAGTTCTCCGCCCGCGGCCACGGCGCCGATCCAGTCGTCGTCGTGCCGTACGGCGTGGCCCTCGACGCGGGAGACCTCCAGGGCCTTGGCCGGTGCGGCGGTGGCCTCGGTGAACTCGACCGTGCCGTCGAGGACTTCGGAGACCGCGGCGGCCACGTCGTGCACTCCTCCGCCGCGCAGCACGAGTTCGGCGAGCCGGTCGTGCACGTCGGAGGCCCGTTCGATGACCCCGCTGCGGTCCTGGATGATCTCGTTGGCCCGCTCCAGGTCGGCGAGGGCCGCGCGGGTCTCGGTGAGCAGGTTCGCGGTGTCGATGGCGGCCGCGGCGAGGGCGGCGAAGGAGCCGAGCAGCGCGATCTGCTCCCGCTCGAAGACCCGGGCACGCCGGTCCGCCGCGAACAGGACCCCGATGACATGGTGTCCCAGCATCAACGGCACCCCGAGGATGGCGACCAGCCCCTCGTCGCGCACCCCCGCGTCGATGCTGAGGGTGTGCTGGAAGCGGTCGTCCTTGAAGTAGTCGTCGGTGACATAGGGGCGGGCGGTCTGCGCGACGAGGCCGCCCAGGCCCTCCCCCATGCCGAGCCGCAGCTGCTGGAAGCGGGCGGCGACCGATCCCTCGGTCACCCGCATATAGGTGTCGCCCCTGGCCGGGTCGTTCAGGCTGAGGTAGGCGATGTCCGTGCCGAGCAGCGACCGGGCGCGCTGCACGATCGCCTGCAGCACGGCATCCAGGTCCCGCAGTCCGGCCAGGTCGTGGGCCGTCTCGAACAGGGCGGACAGCTCGGCCTCGCGCCGGCGCCGCCCTTCCAGCTCGGAGCGCACGCGCAGCGCGAGCAGTTTGGCCTGTTCGAGGGCGACGATCCGCTCGGTGGATCTGCCCTCGGCGCGCGCGAGCAGCACCGGCTGCTCATAGGCGTCGGCGGACGCGCCCCGGGCCAGCAGCTCGAGGAACGGCGTCTCCGCGCTGCTCAGGGACGCTCCGTCAGCGGCTGCGGAGCGCTCGGCGGGGTGCACGTGATCGCGAGACATGCCGACAGGATTGCTCATCGCACCGCCGTCCCGTCAGCCCTGTGGACAACTCGGGATTCCGCCGGCCCCCGGCCGGTCAGTGCGCGGTCCAGCCGCCGTCGAGCACGAGCGACGTGCCGGTCACGAAGGACGCGTGCGGACTGCACAGGTACGCCACGGCCTCGGCGACGTCCTCCGGTTCGATGAGCCGCTTGACCGCGCTGTCCTGCAACAGCACCTCGGACAGCACCCGCTCCTCGGGAATGCCGTGCGCCCGTGCCTGGTCGGCGAGCTGCTTCTCGACCAGTGGGGTGCGCACATAGGCGGGGTTCACACAGTTTGAGGTGACGCCATGGGGTGCGCCCTCCAGTGCGGCGGTCTTGGAGAGTCCCTCCAGACCGTGTTTGGCGGCCACATAGGCCGACTTGAAGGCCGAGGCGCGCAGCCCATGTACGGAGGACACATTCACGATCCGGCCCCAGCCCTGCCCGTACATATGGGGCAGGGCTCCACGGATGAGCCGGAACGGCGCCTCCAGCATCACGGTGAGCACCGTGTGGAAGACGTCGGGCGGGAACTCCTCGATGGGGCGCACCAGTTGCATTCCGGCGTTGTTGACGAGGACGTCGGTGCCGGCGGCCGCGAGTTCGGCTGCGTCCAGGTCGCTCAGGTCGAGGACGTGCGGCTCGACGGCACCCGCGAGCCCCCCGGCCCGCTCGACGAGTTCCTCCAGGCCCGCGGCCTCCCGGTCGACCGCTCTCACCTTGGCCCCCGCGGCCGCGAGCCGTAGCGCGCAGGACCGGCCGATGCCGCCGGCTGCGCCGGTGACAAGGGCCGTGCGGCCGCCTAGGTCGAGCGGGACGGGCAAGGACGAGCCTTGGGCCGGGACAGTGCTGAGCGGGGTCATGGTGCGACCCTAGACAGCACCCTCACCAGGCCACATATGGTCACAACCCATACTTCAGTCCGAGCTCATGGTCTCGAACCACGTGGGTTCATCGCACTGTGCCTGCTTGATCCGGAACAGCTGACTTTCGTCCATCGCGGGCAGAGCATCCACCTCGTACCAGCCCACCTGGAGGGACTCGTCGTCGTTCACGCGGGCCTCGCCGCCCACGGCACGGCAGCGGAAGGTGATGTCCACGAACTGGCACATGTCGCCGTTGGGATAGGTGACCTCACCGCCTGACCTGACCAGGACGACCCGCTCGGCGACACATCGGACGCCCGTCTCCTCGTACACCTCCCGCACGGCGGCGATCGCGGGCTGTTCACCCGGCTCCGGGATGCCGTTGACCACGGTCCACTTGCCGTTGTCCGCGCGCTGCCCCAGCAGGACCCGCCCCTCGTCGTCGAAGACGACGGCGCTGACCCCGGGGAGCCACAGCAGTTGGTGCCCGGCGGAGGCCCGGATCGTACGAATGAAGTCAGGAGTAGCCATGGCCCCGACTCTAACGGGCCGTTGGCGACGCCCCCGGCGACTTCCGGGGGCGTGTGACCGGCGTACGGCTACACGTCACCGGCACGACGTGCCTTCAGCCCGGCGCCGATCGCCCAGCCGAGACCGCCCACGGCGACCAGCAGCAGCGCGATCTCCGGCAGGATGCCGAGCCTCGTGGCGGGCGTCTCGCTGGAGCGCAGTGGCACCTTCTGGACCAGCGAGTCGGCCACGAACATGCCCGTCTTCTGTGTGATCGTCCCGTCCGGCATGATGATCGCGCTGACGCCGCTGGTCACCGGGACGGTGACGGTCCGGCTGTGCTCGACCGCGCGGACGCGGGACATCGCGAGCTGCTGGTAGGTCATCTCGCTGCGGTCGAACGTCGCGTTGTTGCTCGGCACGGAGATCATCTGGGCGCCGTCGGTGACCTCGGAGCGCACGGTCCAGTCGAAGGCGGCCTCGTAGCAGGTGACGAGGCCGACCTTGGCGCCGTCCATGGTGAACACGCCCGGTTCGCTGCCCCGGCTGAAGTCCTGGCGGACCATCGAGGTCCAGTTCTCGTTGATCGCCCCGACGATCGAGCGCAACGGCAGGTACTCGCCGAACGGCTGGATCTGCCGCTTGTCGTAGGTGTCGACGGGCCCCTTGGCCGGGTCCCACAGGATCTGCTCGTTGAGCAGCTTGCCGTCCCGCTCGACGACGCCGCCGACGGAGATGGGGACGCCGATCGCCTTGGCTGCCGTGTCGATGACGGCTCGGGCGTCGGCGTTGGCGAACGGATCGATGTCGGAGGAGTTCTCGGGCCACAGCACGAAGTCGGGCTGGGCGACCTTGCCCGCCTTGACCTCGGCGGCCAGCCGTTCGGTCTCGCGCGCGTGGTAGTCCAGTACGGCTCGCCGCTGGGAGTTGAAGTCCAGTCCGGCGCGCGGCACGTTGCCCTGGATGACCGCGACGGTCGCGCTGCCGTTCTCCGCCTTGTCACTGACCAGCGGCCGTGCGGCCACGGCACCCACCACCGGTACGGCCACGCTCAGCAGGGCCACGGCCGCCGCGGACCGCTGGACGGCCCGGGTGCGCCGCAGCTCGACGGCCAGGCGGACGGCCTCGTACAGACCGAAGCCGCACAGGACGACCGCGAAGCCGAGCACCGGTGTGCCGCCCACCGCCGCGAGCGGCAGGAAGGCACCGTCGGCCTGACCGAAGGCGACCTTGCCCCAGGGGAAGCCGTTGAAAGGCGCACGCGCGCGTGCCGCTTCTCCGGCGACCCACAGCGCCGCCGCCCACACCGGCCAGCCCGGCAGCTTCGACACCGCGGCGACGCCCGCCCCCACCAGCGCGACGAAGACCGCCTCGATCACGACCAGCGCGATCCAGGGGCCGGGGCCGACCTCCACTCCGGTCCACACCAGCAGCGGGAGCAGGAAGCCGAGGCCGAAGAGATACCCGAGGCCGAGGCCCGCCTTCCAGCTGCGGCCGCGCAGCACCCAGCCGAAGACGGCGAAGGCCGGCAGGGCCAGCCACCACAGGGTGCGCGGCGGGAAGCTGACGTAGAGCAGCACTCCGGAGAGCGCCGCGGCGAGGGCCGGAACCAGGCGCGCGAGCCGCGCCGCGCGCGAGGCGGGCGCTGTCTGCGACGGCAGCTGGTCCGACTCGCCCACGGAAGTTGCAGTGACGGTCACTCCGGGAGTGTACGGCGGCTGACCTCGGCACCGACAGCGAGGTCCGGCGGCAGCAGGGCCCCGCGCACCGGTGCCGCGACGGTCGGCTGCCCGGCGTGCACCGAACGAGCGGATGCCGCCGCCAGCCCTGCCCACCCGAGCCAGGCGCATCGTTCCTGCACGACACGTCCACAAATCGCCCATCAGCCGTTACGGTATGCCGGAGCCTCAGTCGCGTCGGCCGGTCAGGTCCGGGCGGCCGGGGCCCGTCACAGGTCGGGGGACCGGGTTCGGGGGGCGGGGTGGATGTCACGGGGATGACGTCTGCGGCAGGTCCGGATGAGGACAGCGACAGACGAAACGTTTCTGATGCGGCCGGCGTAGTGGTGCTGGGGGCCTGCGCCGCCTGGTCGCTGATCACGGCCGCCGTACACGACGGGCGGCCCGAGGGTGTGCTGCTCGCCATCCTCGCGGTGGCGGCCGGTTACGCCGCGGGGCGGATCAGCGGCGCGCTGCTGCCGGTCGCCGCGCCTTGTGCCGGGGCGCTCGCCGGAGTGGCCCTGACGCTGAGCGTTCCGCACCTGTCCCCCGGACCCCAGATCGTCGCGCCGCTCGGGCACGCGGGGGCCACCGCCGCCGTGCTGACCCTCTCGGCGGGCGCCGCGTGCTGCGCCGCGTGGGCCACCGCGGCACCGGCCCCGCGCCTGGGCCTGCGTGCGCTGGCCGCCGGGATCGCGGTGACCGCGGCGGTCCTGGGCTCCACCACCGGCTTCGTGGCCTGTTCCGCCGTCCTGCTGTGCTCGCTCGCCGCGGGCCACGTCCGCCATCGCGGCGTGGGCATCGCGGGACTGGCCCTGGCCGCCGCCTCGCTCACCGGCCTGACCTGGACGGTCGCCGGGAACGCCACGCCCGACGGACTCGCCGCCTGGCTGGAGGCCCAGCTCACGCGACACCGGATCGAGCTCTGGCACGACGCCCTGGCCATGGCGGGCCGGGACCCGGCCCTCGGTGTGGGCCCGGGACGCTTCGGGGAGTTCAGTACGACGGCCACCGAGACGCTGCCGTCCGACGGCAAGCCCCACTCGGCCCCCTTGCAGCAGGCCGCGGAACAGGGAGCCATCGGCGTGCTGCTGCTGGCGGCGGCCTTCTGCTGGATGCTCTTCGCGCTGTGGCGCACCGCGCGCCCCACTCCGGTCGCCCTCACCGCGGGCGCGGCTCTGACGACGCTGGCGGCGATCGCCGCGGTCGGCAACGCGCTCAGCTTCACCGCGGTGTCGGTGGGCGCGGGCCTGCTGGCGGGGCTGGCCACCGCCCGCCCGATGGCCGACGGATCAGCGCGGCGCGAAATCGACGCACGCGCGCGTGGCGATCGGCCGGCCCCATGACACGGGCGATTCAGAGCGCCGTGTCGGGCGTCCGTGTCCGCAGCCGGTCCCTGATGACGCGTACGGCCGCCTCCGCGTCGTCCACGGTGACGGTGAACGTGTGGCCGTCCCACAGCCGCAGCACCAGGCCCTCGCCACGCCGTACGACGACCGCCGTGCCCTTCTCGGGCCGCCAGCGGTAGCCCCAGCCACCCCAGTGGCGCGGCGTGACGTGCGGGACGAAGTCGGCTCCCACGACCTCGGACAGGGGGATACGGCGGCGCGGCACACCGAGGTGACCGCAGCGCACCTCAAGACACTCCTGGTCGACCTTCAGCGCGACATGCACGAACGCCAGCGTGCCGAAGAGGACCAGCAGCCCGGCCGCGATGCAGCCGACGACGGCCATCACGAGCGCGGCGATGCCGTCGGTCCACGGAGCGTCGATGGCGATCTCGATGCCGAGCGCCATGCAGGCCGCGCCGACGAGCGCCAGCAGCCACTGGACCCGGTTGGTCGCCCGCCCGGTCCAGACATCGGGGTGCGGGTTCCTGCCGTGGGGGTGGTCCCTCATGCCTATGAGGTTACTCAGGTTTCGCTGCGCTGGTACCGCGCTGCACAGGGTGACTGCGCCGACCGGGCCATGCCGGACCGAGGTCGTCCGCTGTTGACCGCCGGGTCACCGTGCGGAGCTGATCGCCTCCAGGAGACGGCCTTCCTCGTAGGCGAGGGCGGGCTCGGGGAGCGTGCCCTCGCGGCCGCTCAGCAGCACGGTGATGGTGCCGTTCGCCTCGGCCGAGGGAGCGGGCTGCTCGCCCAGCCGGCGAAGCGCCTGCGCGACGACCGCTCCGGCGGAGCCGTGCAGGACGAGCGGGGGGAAGCCGGGGCGCTGGACGGCGGCGCGGATGCGCTCGGCCACGAGTTCGTAGTGTGTGCAGCCCAGGACGACGGTCGTCACGTCGTCGGGGGTCAGCACCGCGGCCGCGGCGACGGCCGCCTCGATCGCCGTCCGGTCCGCGTGCTCGACCGCCTCGGCCAGGCCGAAGCACGGCACTTCCGTGACGGTCACGCCGTCGGCGAAGTCCTCGATGAGACCTCGCTGATAAGGGCTGCCGGTGGTGGCGGGCGTGGCCCAGATGGCGACGGGGCCACCGCCGGCCGCGGCCGGCTTGATCGCCGGGACCGTGCCGATGACCGGTATGCCGGGCTCCAGGCGGGCTCGCAGGGCGGGCAGGGCGTGCACGGTCGCGGTGTTGCAGCCGATGATCAGTGCGTCGGGCCGGTGCGCGGCGGCGGCGTCGGCGACGGCCACGGCACGCCGCGTGAGGTCCTCGGGAGTCCTCGGGCCCCAGGGCATGCCGTCGGGGTCGAGTGAGAGGACGAGATCTGCGTCAGGTCGCAGTCGCCGTACCGCGGCCGTGGCCGCGAGCAAACCGATTCCGGAGTCCATCAGCGCGATCTTCACCCGGCCACGATAGACGATGGGCCCTTGCCCACCCCTTCGGTGGGGCAGACTGCGCGCGTGAGCGCCATCGCGTGGACCGCCGCCGGATCACTCGCCGCCTGGCTGTGGCTGCTGCTCTGCCAGGGCCTGTTCTGGCGTACGGACGTCAGGCTTCCACAGCGGACGGAACCGGCCGGGTGGCCGTCGGTCTGCGTCGTGGTCCCGGCACGTGACGAGGCCCCGGTACTTCCCGCGAGCCTGCCGTCCCTGCTCGCGCAGGACTATCCGGGGCGCGCGGAGATCTTCCTGATCGACGACGGCAGTTCGGACGGCACCGGTGAGCTGGCGCGGGAGCTCGCGCGACGGCACGGCGGACTGCCGCTGACCGTGGACTCCCCCGGCGAACCACCGGCAGGCTGGACCGGCAAGCTGTGGGCGGTACGCCACGGCATCGGCCTGGCACGCGCGCGTGACCCCGAATACCTGCTCCTGACGGACGCGGACATCGCGCATGCGCCCGACAGCATGCGGGAGCTGGTTGCCGCGGCGCGCACAGGGAGCTTCGACGCCGTCTCTCAGATGGCCCGGCTGCGGGTGGAGAGCCCGTGGGAACGGCTGGTCGTGCCGGCCTTCGTGTACTTCTTCGCGCAGCTGTATCCCTTCCGCCGGATCGGTAGGAAGGGGGCACGTACGGCGGCCGCGGCGGGCGGGTGCGTCCTGCTGCGCGCCGATGCCGCGGCGCGGGCGCGGATCCCGGACGCCATCCGGCACGCCGTCATCGACGACGTGGCGCTCGCGCGGGCCGTCAAGCGCGGCGGCGGCCACATCTGGCTGGGGCTGGCCGAGCGGGTGGACAGCGTGCGCCCGTATCCAGGACTGCGCGACCTGTGGCGGATGGTGTCGCGCAGCGCGTACGCGCAGCTGCGGCACAACCCGGTGCTGCTGGCCGGGACGGTCGCCGGGCTCGCGCTGGTGTATCTGGTGCCGCCGGTGGCCCTGGTCGCGGGGCTGGCCGGTGGGGATCCGGCGGCGGCGCTCGGCGGCGGTCTCGCGTGGCTGGTGATGACGGGGACGTACGTCCCGATGCTCCGCTACTACCGCCAGCCGCTGTGGCTCGCTCCCCTGCTGCCGTTCACCGCGTTCCTCTATCTCCTGATGACGGTCGATTCGGCGGTGCAGCATTACAGGGGACGCGGCGCGGCCTGGAAGGGCCGCACCTATACGCGTCCGGACGCGGTGCCGGACGAGGGCTGACTACTTGCGGCCGGGTGTCCAGTTCATTCCCCACGCGTAGGCGTGGTCGACCGTGCGCTGCGGGCTCACCCCGCGCTCGGGCACCAGATAGCGGGCCTCGCGCTGGACGACCAGATCGCTGCCCGTGTTGGTGATCAGGGCGAGGGCGCAGACCGTCGAGGGGACCGTGCACTCGTCGAGCGAGAAGTCGATCGGCGCGCCGTGCTGCGGCGTGAGCGTGACCGTGGCGTGCAGGTCGGCGAAGGAACGCGCCCCTTGATAGATGGTCACGAAGATCAGGATGCGCCGGAAGGACCGCTGATGGTCGAGGTTGACGGTGAGGTTCTCGCCGCTGGAGACGGCGCCGGTGCGGTCGTCGCCGTCGAGATGGATGTACGGGGGCTGGTGCAGGGCGCCGTAGGCGTTGCCGAGGGACTGGATGACTCCCTTGCTGCCGTCGGTGAGCTCGAACAGTGCGCACAGGTCGAGGTCGAGGTCGTTGTGCGTGGCGACCGGGCGGCCCAGCTTGCTCGCCCAGCCCGAGAACTGCTTGCGCACCTGCCAGTTGAGGTTCACGCGCATCGCGCCCGAGGTGCCGCCCTGCTTGGTCAGTGAGACCGAGGGGGCCGCCTTGGTGAGCGTCACCTTGCTGAGGCTGACCGGCGCCGCCTGGGGCGCGGAGGGGGGAACCGGCGGCATGGCGGGCGGCTGCACGGGCGGGGGCGGGGCCATCGGGGAGGGGGCCGGCGGGGCCGTGGGTGCCGCCTGCTGGGGTTCGTCGACCGTGATGCCGTAATCGATGGCCAGTCCTTCGAGGCCGCTTCCGTAACCCTGCCCGACGGCGCGGAACTTCCAGGCGCCCTGACGGCGGTAGAACTCACCGAGTACGAAAGCGGTTTCCACGGTGGCGCCCGTGCTGTCGAATCGGGCGACGACGGTGCCTTGGGCGGCGTCCTTGACTTCGATATGGAGATCCGGAACCTGGCCGAACGCCCCTCCGTCCGAGGAGGCGGCGAGGATGACGGTCTCGATCGCGGGTTCCACGCGCGCGAGGTCGACGAGCAGGCTGTCGGTCACCAGGCCGCCGCTGTCCCGCTTGCCCTCGTGCCGGACGGCGCCGGAGGAGTGAGCGGGCTGGTTGTAGAAGACGAAGTCCCCGTCGGAACGGACCTTTCCGCCGACCAGCAGCAGCGCCGAGGCGTCCGCGTCGGGCACGCCCGGTCCGGAGCGCCAGCCCAATTCGACCCGCAGTGCCGTCGTCGGCACCGGAACATTAGATCCTTTCGACATTGACATGTCCGCCCCCATCACGGGTCACCGTGCCAGGCATGTCCCGGCAGCTCATCGGGTTCTACAGGGCCAACCTATTCCCCGACAGAGAGAACTCTCATGAGGGGTACTGGAACACCGGCGGTCAACCACCGGTAACCCGCCCGGAACTCGGCATTTACAGGATCGCGGCGTCGATTGGCGTCCCTTTTTGCCAAGTTCGCTCGCATTGGGGATCCGGCGTCACTGCGGACACATAAAACAACCCTCTTATCGGTCTCCCCAACCAGCACATCGTGGGCTTAACGTATGCGCCATGACCTCCCCCCGCTCCACCTATGGCGGCGGCTACTACTCCGCCTCCTTCCCGGACACTCCGATCTACGACTCGCTCGTGGCCGAGCGGGGCACCCCGCAGATCGCCCCGATCCGGGTCCCCGCCGCGTATGACATGCCGGGCAGCAACCTGCCCGCGCTGCCGTCGGCACTGCCCGCCCTCCCGGCGGCCCCGTCCCAGCCCTCCTACGGCTATCCGCAGGCCCAGCAGCCCGCTCCGCTACAGCAGGCGCCCGCGGCGTACATCCCGCAGCAGGCGGCGGCTCCGCGCGGCTATCCGGGTCCGCAGGCGCAACAGCCCCGGCCGGTGGCGCCCGGCGGCATGGGATACGAGGCCATGCGCCCCGCGGCTCCCCGCCCCGCCGCGGCTCCTTACCAGGACCCGTACAACAACCAGCAGTATCGCGGCTACTGACCCCGTCCCCCCGGACTGTCGGTGCCACCTGGCACGATGGCTTCATGGGGCACGCGCAGCTGAAGTCGATTCACGTTCATCCGGTCAAGGCGTTGCGGGGCACTGCGCCCCGGGAGGCCGTCGTGGAGCCCTGGGGGCTGGCCGGAGACCGACGCTGGGCGCTGATCGACGACGGGGGAAAGGTCGTGACACAGCGCCAGCAACCGCGCCTCGCGCTGGCCGCCGCCGAGCTCCTGCCCGGCGGCGGCATCCGGTTGTCCGCGCCCGGCATGGAGCCGCTGGCCGTGCCGGTGCCGACCGCGTCCGCCACCGTGCCGATGCAGATCTTCCGCGACAAGGTCGAAGCGGTCCTCGCCGGGGACGACGCCGCGCATGCCTGGTGCAGTGCCTTCCTCGGCATGGACGCGCGCCTCGTGCACATGGACGACCCCGGCACCCGTCGCCCCGTCGACCCTGAGTACGCACTGCCCGGCGAGACGGTCAGCTTCGCCGACGGCTACCCGCTGCTGGTCACCACCACAGCCTCCCTCGACGCGCTCAACTCCCTCATCGCGCGTGGTGATCACGCGGGCGAGGGCCCGCTGCCCATGAACCGCTTCCGCCCGAACGTGGTCGTCTCGGGCACCTCCGCGTGGGCCGAGGACGACTGGTCCCGCGTCGCGATCGGTGAGGTCACCTTCCGCGTTCCCAAGAAGTGCGGGCGCTGCGTGGTGACCACGACCGACCAGGCCACCGCCGAGCGCGGCCGGGAGCCCCTGCACACCCTGGGCAGGCACCGCC
The DNA here is from genome assembly GCF_042800355.1 of Streptomyces sp. NPDC057623. Taxonomy (NCBI): domain Bacteria; kingdom Bacillati; phylum Actinomycetota; class Actinomycetes; order Kitasatosporales; family Streptomycetaceae; genus Streptomyces; species Streptomyces sp. NPDC057623. Next base: position 71,391 of record NZ_JBHVGZ010000041.1, on the reverse strand, counting down.
GCCTGGACGGCAAGCTGGTGTTCGGGCAGAACATGGTGCCCCTCTCCCACGGCACGATCCGGGTCGGCGATCCGGTCACGATCCTCGGCTGAGAAACCGTCCTCGCAAACGGCGGCGCGCGGGAACCGGGGGCGGGGGCCCGTGCGTTGGGCATTTCGTGAGAACTTCATGAGAGACCCGGTGGCGGTGATTTCGCTCTCTCTTCGCCGGGCTCACGGGTGAACGGCTCCGCCAGGGGTTATCACGGAGCGGGAAGGGGGGTGACCGACGATGCGGGCTATCCGCGGACTCTGGCGCTGGCGGGACAACCCGCTGCGCCGTACGACCGATCTGGTCGAGGCATGGGTCGCCCTCGCGGCCCTGCTGCTGATCCTCGTCGTCACGCCCTTGGCAGGCTCGCTGGTCGGCGGCCTCGCTCAGGACGCCCTACAAGAGTCCGTGCGTGAACAGCACACGTCCCGGCACGTGGTGACGGCGACCGTGATCCGCGAGCTGGACGGCTCTCCGCTGGACGCCGACCCCGAGGCAGCCACCGGGCGGGACATACGCACGCGGGTCGAGGCCCACTGGACCGCACCGGACGGCACACCGCACCAGGGTTCGGTCATCACGAGCCTCGACACCCCCCAGGCCGGCGACCGGTTCAGGATGTGGACGGACCCACAGGGCAGGACGGTGGCCCGCCCGCTGGACTCCGCGACCGCGGCGACGCACGCCGTACTCGCCGGCTTCGGCGCGGCCCTGCTGGCCGTCGGCCTGATCGAGGGCGGCAGACGGCTGGTGGTGTGGCGCATGGTCCGTCGCCGGTACGAGCGTTGGGACCAAGCCTGGGACAAGGCGGGTCCGGACTGGGGCCGCACCGGCGCCGGCAGCTGACGGCCTTACGGCTCTGGTCAACCCACCGCCCGCGCGCACGCTACGGTGGACCGGCCGAACTCTTCGGCAGCAAACCCGCGTACTACGAGGTGGGGGCACATCAACGCCATGGCACAGGGCACGGTCCAGGTGACGCACACCGGCACCTCGCGGTGGCGGCGCCGCACAGGTGAGTACGCATCGCTCGCCGCCGCCCTGGAGGCCGCGGCCGACGGTGACGTCCTCACCGTCGCCCCCGGCACCTACCGGGAGAACCTCGTCGTCCAGCGGGCGGTGACGCTGCGTGGCCCCGAGGGCTCACCGGGCTCGGTGCGTATCGCGCCGCTCGACGGTGTGCCGCTGACGGTGCGTGCCTCGGCCGTGGTGCAGGACCTGCATGTGGAGGGCCAGGACGCGGCGGCGCCCGCGCTGCTCGTGGAGGAGGGCACCCCGGAGCTGTCGGACGTCCGGATCGTCACGCGGTCTGCGGCCGGGATCGAGGTGCGGGGCGGCGCGCGGCCGACCGTGCGGCGCTGCACCGTCGACAACCCCGCGGGCATCGGCATCGCCGTACTCGACGGCGGGGGCGGGGTGTTCGAGGAGTGCGAGGTCGTCGCCGCCGGCCAGGCGGGCATCGCCGTACGCGGCGGCGCGCACCCGCGCCTGGAGCGCTGCCGGGTCCACCACGCCTCGGGCTCGGGGCTGACGGCGACCGGTGAGAACTCCGCGCTGGAAGCCGTGGGTTGCGAGGTCTACGAGGTCCGGGGCTCCGGCGTCCAGATCACCGGCCGGGCCACCGCCCACCTCACCGACTGCGATGTGCACCGCACCACCGCCGACGGTGTCACGCTCGACACGGACGCCGTGCTCACCCTGGCCGACTGCCGTATCCACGACATCCCGGAGAACGCGGTCGACCTGCGCTCCCGCTCGGTGCTGACCCTGACCCGCACGACGGTGCGTCAGTTCGGACGCAACGGCCTCTCGGTGTGGGATCCGGGCACGCGCGTGGACGCCAACCAGTGCGAGATCTTCGACAGCACGGGTGACTACCCCGCGGTGTGGGTGAGCGACGGCGCCACCGCGGTGCTGGACTCCTGCCGGGTGCACGACGTGCCGGACGCCTTGTTCGTCCTGGACCGCGGTTCGCGCGCGGACGTCGTCGACAGCGACCTGTCCCAGGTGCGCAACACGGCCGTGTCGGTGAGCGACGGCGCCACCGCGCAGCTCGACGACTGCCGGATCCGGGACGCGGCGACGGGCGCCTGGTTCCGGGACCACGGCAGCGGCGGCACCCTCAACAACTGCACCCTGGACGGCAACCAGACGGGCGTGATCGTCACCAAGGGTGCCGACCCCACCATCGAGCGCTGCACGGTCGAGTCCCCGGCGGAAGCCGGGTTCTACGTCTCGGCGGGCGGCCGCGGCACCTTCCTCAACTGCCGGGTGCGGGGCAGCGCCGGGTACGGCTTCCATGTGATCGACGGATGCCGTACGACGCTGAAGAAGTGCCGTACGGAGCGGTGCGCGCGCGGCGGGTACGAGTTCGCGGACGGCGGCCCGGACGCGGCCTCCGGAGTGGGCCCCGACGTCGAGGACTGCACCAGCGACGAGAGCGCGGGCCTCAGGCCGCCGGTCCCCGCACCGGAGCCCGCCGTACAGACGGTGGGCCAGTCCCCCGGGCTTCTCGGCGCGATCCCCGGCCAGCGCAGTACCGAGCAGGAGCCGCTGATCGCCGCCCCGGGGCCCGAGCAGCCGACGCGGACCTCCAAGGCCGTTCTGGGTGAACTGGACGCGCTGGTGGGCCTGGAGAGCGTCAAGCGCGAGGTGCGCGCCCTCACCGACATGATCGAGGTGGGACGGCGCCGCCAGCAGGCGGGCCTCAAGGCCGCGTCGGTCAAGCGCCACCTGGTCTTCACCGGGTCCCCCGGCACCGGCAAGACGACGGTGGCCCGGCTCTACGGCGAGATCCTCGCCTCGCTCGGTGTGCTGGAGAAGGGGCACCTGGTCGAGGTGTCCCGCGTCGACCTGGTCGGCGAGCACATCGGCTCCACCGCGATCCGCACGCAGGAGGCCTTCGACAAGGCACGCGGCGGCGTCCTGTTCATCGACGAGGCGTACGCGCTGTCGCCGGAGGACTCGGGCCGGGACTTCGGCAAGGAGGCCATCGACACGCTGGTGAAGCTGATGGAGGACCACCGGGACGCGGTCGTGGTGATCGTGGCGGGCTACACCGCCGAGATGGAGCGCTTCCTGTCGGTCAACCCCGGTGTGGCGTCCCGTTTCTCGCGGACCATCACCTTCAGCGACTACGGCCCCGACGAGCTGCTGCGGATCGTGGACCAGCAGGCCGAGGAGCACGAGTACCGGCTCGGCCCGGGCGTCGCCGAAGCCCTGCGGAAGTACTTCGCGGAGATCCCCAAGGGCCCGGCGTTCGGCAACGGCCGGACGGCACGCCAGACCTTCGAGGCGATGGTGGAGCGGCATGCGGGCCGGGTCGCCCAGCTCGACGAGCCGAGCACGGACGACCTGACGCTGCTGTATGAGGACGACCTGCCGGAACTGCCCTGAGGCAGCCGGTTCGTTCGGGGGCCGGGGCACGCGAGTGCACCGCGCCCCGGATCCGAGCCGGTGGCGTCAGCTCGGCGCCTCGGCCTCCGGTCGCTGGGCCGGCACCTCCGGCCGAAGTCGCTTCAGCAGCCGCTCCCGCTCCTCGGCGAACGCCGGGTCCGCCTGGTAGTCGCCGTGGCCGAGGATGGGTGCGGGCAACGGGTGCTCGGGGGTACGGCCGTAGGCCAGCGGGTCCTTGAGGGCCTCGCGGTCCACCGTGGGCGTGCAGCTGCCGGGCAGGCGGACCGGGCCGCCGATGGGGTCGGTCGGGCGGTACAGGTTGCGCCAGCAGTCGACGTCGGCGTGCAGGGAGGCGAGGGCGGCCGGGCCGAAGTGGGCCGGGAACCAGCGGCCGTAGAGGCGCTCCAGCGGGGATCCGTAGGTGAGGAGCGCGACCCGTCCGCGGTCGGCGGGGGTCAGCTGCCAGGCCGCCGCGGCCGCGAGCACGCTGCCCTGGGAGTGCCCGGAGATCACAAGGCGCCGGTCGTCCTCGGCGCGGGTCCAGGTGGCCATGCGCCAGGTCAGGTCGGGCACCGCGCGCTCGGCGTAGCAGGGCGGCGCGAAGGGGTGGGCGGCGCGCGGCCAGAAGGTGCCGACGTCCCAGAGGATGCCGATGGTGCGCCGAGCGGAGGCGTCCTTGTAGGCGCGCCTGCCCCAGGTGACGAACAGTATGAAGCCGATGCCGATCAGCCAGGAGCCCAGCGCCTGCGCGGTCTCGGCGGCACCGTGGACGAAGGCGTGACTCCCGTCGGCGGCCTCGCTCGGGGTCTCGTCGGTCGTCAGTGCGCCGACCAGGGCTCCGGCTCCCAGAAGCAGGGTGGCCGTGGAGGTGACGGCGACGAGGAGAGGGGCACGGTCGGTGAGGGTCGCCATCGCGCGCGTGCTCGCGATACGGCGGGTGCGGGCCGTGTCCCGGGGCTCGCCGGCGTAGTCGAGCTCCACCTCGCCCAGCTCGGTGCGGCGCAGCAGCCAGGCCCGCCGTCCCAGCCAGCCGCAGAGCGACAGCAGGAGGACCAGGAGCGGTGGGATCACGGACGCCTGCCAGGTCAGCAGGACCGGCGGACCCGCGAGGGACGCGCCCGTGCCGTCCAGCCAGTCGGCCACCCGCTGGGCGACGCCGCCGGACATCACCCCGCCGAGAGCGCAGGCCAGCATCACCACGGCCGGTCCGCCCAGGCCGCGCATCGCGGCGCGCGGGTCGGGCTGCGTGCGGTGCAGGACGTGGGCGACGACGGCGAGGACGATGACGAGCAGGCCCTGGAGGAAGGCGATCGCGCCGAAGGCGGGGTCGCCGGGGAGGCGGCCGCTCGACTGCCAGCCGGGCCGCTCCCACCCGGCGTACACCAGGGCGAGCACCAGCAGGACGAGGGCGGCCAGCGGCAGGCGTCGTACGAGACGCTCGTCGAGTTCCTGGTCCAGGCGGTTCTCGCTGCGGCCCCGGCGGCAGACCACCCACACCACGACGACGGCGCAGGCGACGAGCGCCGCGTCCAGGAGCCATCCGAGCGTGTCGAGGAGCGCGGGGCCGCCGGGCCCCCGGTCGAAGCGTGCGGCCGCGGAGGCGACCGCCGCGGCCACCGTCAGCAGGCCGGCCGCGGTGTGCGCGGCGCGCAGCCGGGCCACCAGGCGGCGGCCGTACCAGAAGCCGGGGCGCCCCAGGGAGGTGCCGCCGGACTCCTCGTCGGGTTCGGGCTCGCGGGACATCGGCTGCTGGGACTCGTACGCGCTCCAGGTGCGGCGGGAGAGGTACCACAGCAGGCCGGTCAGCGCGGCGGGCACCACCGCGGCGAGCGCGAGCCTGCGGCCGGGGCGGCTCCACCAGCCGCCGTCCGAGACCGTGGGTGACAGGAAGCCCAGCCAGCTGTGCCGGTCGGCGCACGTGCTCATGCCGGCGCACTGCCAGGCCGCGAGGTCCAGGGCTACCTCGCAGGCGGCCGCGACGAGCAGCACCGTCAGGGTCAGCCCGGCGAGCCGGACGAGGAGGCCGTACAGACGCACCGTGCGCCTGCGGTCACGCGTGGTGGGGCGCATCCAGTGGGCGAGGTTGACCACCATGAACGGCAGTAACAGCAGCCACAGGGCGCGTGCGCTGTTTCCCGAGGTGAGATTGCACCAGACGTACGCCTCGGGCACCGGTCTGCCCCGGTAGTCGTCCGGTCTGTGCTCCGCGTCGACGTCATCGGCCCGCCGGAACACGGCGGCCGTGCCGTCGCCGGTGATCCGCACGGTCCGCGGATCGTCGAGCATTTCCTGCGGTGTGGTGCCGCCGACCCCGTGTACCAGGAGTTCCAGGGCGATTCCGGCACCATCGTGTCTGTGCGCACGTTCCACTGTTGGCACTTCCCCCGTGACGAGCCGCTGGCTTCTGTCCGTGCGGGCACAAGGATCTCCCCGGAGAGGGGCCCGTACACCTCTCGTCACGGAATCTCCCCGTTCTGTGTGAAGAACAGAGGAACGGGAGATGGGGAAGTGACATGCGCGCGTCGGGACAGCCAGTGGCGCGACCGGTACGGACCCGTGCGAGGATGGGACGTCCCGCGCACCGGGAGGGGTGAGAATGTCCTCATCAGAGCAGGTGCGCAGGGTGTGGCGGACAGCTTGAGGCGAAAGGACCGGAGCGTACGTGAGTGAGAATCAGAACCTCCTCGCGGAGCAGCGGCGCGCCCTGATCCTGGACGAGGTCCGGCGCCGAGGCGGGGTACGCGTCAACGAGCTGACCCGCAAGCTCGGTGTGTCGGACATGACCGTGCGCCGCGATCTGGACGCGCTCGCCCGGCAGGGCGTGCTGGAGAAGGTGCACGGCGGTGCGGTCCCGGTGGTCGAGGCCAGCACGCACGAGCCGGGCTTCGAGGCCAAGTCGGGTCTGGAGCTGACGGCCAAGGAGGACATCGCGCGGGCGGCGGCCGAGCTGGTCGCGCCGGGCAGCGCGATCGCGCTGTCGGGCGGTACGACGACGTACGCGCTGGCCCACCAGCTGGTCGACGTGCCCGACCTGACGGTGGTCACCAACTCGGTGCGGGTGGCCGACGTCTTCCACGCCGCGCAGCGCACGTCGGGCCCCCGGCAGGGCGCGGCCACGGTCGTACTGACCGGCGGGGTGCGCACGCCGTCCGACTCGCTGGTGGGCCCGGTGGCCGACCAGGCGATCGCGGCGCTCCACTTCGACGTGCTGTTCCTCGGAGTGCACGGCATATCGGTCGAGGCCGGCCTGTCCACGCCGAACCTCGCGGAGGCCGAGACGAACCGGCGGCTGGTGCAGTCCGCGCGCCGGGTCGTGGTGGTCGCCGACCACACCAAGTGGGGTGTGGTGGGGCTGAGTTCGTTCGCGGCGCTGGAGCAGGTCGACACGCTGGTGACCGACGCCGGGCTCGACTCCGGGGCGCGCTCGGAGATCGCCGAGCAGCTGCGGCGCCTGGTGGTGGCGGGCGAGCCCGACGAGGACGCGGACCTCTGACGAGGCGGGCACTTGAAGGTGCACGCGTCTGAGGGTGCAGACATCTGACGGAGCGCCAGCTATGGTGACGCTGCCCGGTGCGGCGTCACCATAGGGGGTTTCGTCCATGGCTCACCTGCTGCGTGAGGTGGGGCTCGACTTCGTCGAGTCCGCGCCGGTACGGCATGTCTTCGCACGGGAGGTGTCCGCTCCCCCGGAGACCGTGTACCGCGCGCTGGCCGAGGACATGCCGGGCTGGACGCAGTGGTTCTCGGCGGTGACGCTGGCCCGCCCGCTCGACGGCGGCACCCGGCGCGAGATCCGGCTCAAGGGCGGTACGCGCTTCGAGGAGACGATCCTCGCGGCGAAGAGCCCCGAGTCGTACGCCTACCGCGTCGACGTCACCAACGCTCCGGGGTCACGGGCCATGGTCGAGGAGTGGCGGCTCGCCCCGGCGGGAACGGGCACGCGGGTGCGGTGGACCTTCGCGGTGGACGGCACGGCCCCCTTCCGGTTCGTCCTCGGCCTCGCCAGGCCCGGTCTGGGCCGGGCGTTCCGGGACGCGGTGACGGCGCTCGACCGGCGGCTGGCGGCCACGGCGCCCTAGCTGTGGGGACTGCCGCAGGCGGCTAACCGAGCGGTAGATCCTTGACGAACACGAGGCCGTCGCTGTCCGCCAGGTGGGCCGGGTTCATCGGGGAGTAGCCGAACCAGGGGGACACGCGGGGCTCGGGCAGCGTGTCGCCGAGGGCGGTGGCCAGCAGCCGGGTGTCGATGAGGCGGCGGTCCTCGGGGAGGCCGTACAGGAGCCCTTCCAGGGTGTCGGGCGGCGGCGTGTCCACGCCCTGCTGCCGCATCGTGCCGAGGGCCGTGGCGACGAAGGCGTACGCGTCACCGAGCCGGGTGCTCACCAGCGCGCCGGCGCTCCACCACGCCACCGGCATCGCGCCCATCCGCATCGTGCTCTTCTGCCGTTGGAGGTGGCCGTTGTGGGCGTGCGCCAGTGCCGGGCCGCGGGCGGCGAGGGCGAGGAGGTTGTCGGCCATCATCTGGTCCCGCACCCCCACCAGCCAGGTCATACGGGCCGGTGAGGTGTCGGCCATCCAGTGGTGGTAGCGCAGCAGACCGGTCGCGGTGCGCCCGTACAGGCTCGCCCGCTCCCAGTCCTCGCGCGAGGTCGCCGTGATCAGGTGCGGTGTCTGCGCGTCGAACAGTGCCACCAGATCATCGGCGAGCAGCCGCAGCCGAGCGGCCTCGGCCGACCGGCCCACGGACCGGGCCGGGTCCGTCATCGCGGCCGGATCGGTCCACCGGTCATCGGCGCCGAGGAGGCGGTCGAGCGTGTCCCCGGTGCAGGGGAGCAGGGCCGCGTCCACCCAGGTCGAGAGGTAGCCGTGGAGTGCGGTGAGGGCCTGCCGGGGGCTCGCGGCGCCGGTGATCTCCAGCGGGCCGTCGAAACCGGCGAAGCGCAGCCGCTCGGACGCGGGCCGGCCCTCGTTGTGGGCGCGCATCCAGCCCACGAGCTCACGGTTGGCCGCCGAGGCGCCCCAGCCGTGGCTGAATCCCCGCTGCATGACGTCGTCGAGGGTGCCCGTGCCCGTGGTGACGTAGTCGTCCACGACCAGGCCCATCATGCAGTCGCTCTCGATCGAGATCGTCCGGTATCCCTCTTCCTCCACGAGCTGCCGGAAGAGCTCGTTGCGCAGGTCGAGCAGAGTGTCCTCGCCGTGTGTGGGCTCCCCCAGGGCGAGCAGCCGGGGCCGGGCCGGGAGCAGCCCCATGACGGTGGCAGCCTCGACGGCATGGGCGGTGTGCTTGATGTCGGTAGCCATGCCTTAAACGGTATCGTTGAACCTTCGGTTGAAACTTTTGCGCGATATGGCGGGGTGCATGGGGCGAAACCTTCAAACCGGTGAGCGGCTCAGGCCGGTTGATCTGGCGCGCGGGCACGGTCTGTCCACGCAGGCGGTCAGGAACTACGAGGAGGCCGGCGTCCTTCCGGCCGCCGGTCGCACACCCCACGGCTATCGCACCTACACCTCGCTGCACGCCGGGGCCCTGCGCGCGTTTCTCGCCCTGGTGCCCGCCCATGGCCATCAGAGGGCGACGTCGATCATGCGGGCGGTGAACCGGGGCGCGGTCGACGAGGCGTTCCGTCTCATCGACGAGAGTCACGCCCAGCTCCTCGACGACCGGCGGACCCTGCGGGCGGTGGAGAGCGCGTTGCGCGATCTGGAGCCCACCACGGCGCCCGAGCCCGGTGCGGGGCCCGAGTCGACCGCGGTGCCAGGGCGCGGCGGCACGTTCATCGGGCCACTGGCCGGCCGGCTCGGCCTCCGGCCCGCGACGCTGCGCAAATGGGAACACGCGGGTCTGGTACGGCCGCGCCGCGACCCGCGGACCGGGTACCGGGTCTACGACGAGGCCGACGTACGGGATGCCCGGCTGGCCCATCAGCTCAGGCGGGGCGGCTACCTGCTGGAGCAGATCGCGCCGCTCATCGACCAGGTGCGGGCCGCCGGCGGGCTGGAGCCGCTGGAGGCCGCGCTGTCCGACTGGCACAGCCGGCTGTCCGACCGCGGGCGGGCCATGCTGACCGGGGCCGCGGCGCTGGAGGCGTACCTGCGCGAGCGCGCATGAGAGCCCGTTCGCCGGTCAAGGGGCTGGACGGTCGAGGGCTGAACGGTCGAGGGCTGAACGGTCGAGGGCTGAACGGTCGAGGGCTGAGCCACACGGCTCACGGCCGATCCGGTCCGCCGTTCACCCGGGCCAGACACCCGTGTCCAGCAGGTGCTCGATGGCCGCCGCGTACGGCGCGATGTCCAGGCCCTGCTCGGCGAGCCAGGCGTCCGAGTAGTACTTGTCGAGGTACCGGTCCCCCGGGTCGCACAGCAGCGTCACCACGCTCCCCTGCCGTCCCTCGGCCACCATCTCGGCGACGATCTTCAGCGCGCTCCACAGCCCGGTGCCGGTGGAGCCGCCGGCCTTGCGGCCGATGGCCTGTTCCAGGGCCCGCACGGCGGCCACGCTCGCCGCGTCCGGCACCTTCATCATCCGGTCGACGGAACCGGGCACGAAGCTCGGCTCCATGCGCGGCCGTCCGATGCCCTCGATACGGGAGCCGCGGCCGCAGGTGACGTCCGGATCGCCGGTGGTCCAGCCCTCGAAGAAACACGAGTTCTCCGGGTCGGCGACACAGATGCGGGTGTCGTACTGCATGTAGTGGACGTACCGGGCGAGGGTCGCGGAGGTACCGCCGGTGCCGGCCGTGGCGACGATCCACGCGGGCTCCGGGAACCGTTCCAGCCTGAGCTGGCGGAAGGTGGACTCGGCGATGTTGTTGTTGCCGCGCCAGTCCGTGGCCCGTTCGGCGTAGGTGAACTGGTCCATGTAGTGGCCTCCGGTCTCCACCGCCAGGCGGGCGGACTCCTCGTACATCTTGCGCGAGTCGTCCACGAAGTGGCACCGGCCGCCGTGGAACTCGATCAGACGGATCTTCTCGGCGCTCGTCGTGCGCGGCATGACCGCGATGAAGGGCACCCCGATCAGCTTCGCGAAGTACGCCTCGGAGACGGCCGTCGAGCCGCTGGACGCCTCGATCACGGGGCGGTCCGGCCGGATCCAGCCGTTGCACAGACCGTAGAGGAACAGGGAGCGGGCGAGCCGGTGCTTGAGGCTGCCGGTCGGGTGGGTCGACTCGTCCTTCAGGTACAGGTCGATGCCCCACCGCTCCGGCAGCGGGAAGAGCAGTAGATGGGTGTCGGCCGAACGGTTGGCGTCGGCCTGGACCTTGCGCACGGCTTCTTTCAGCCAGGCGCGGTAGGCGGCGTCGCTGTGGTCGACGTCGAGGGTCACGCCGGACGGGGTCTGCTGGACGGTGCTCACGGCGCTGCTCCTCCTGCTGTGCGGCAACGGCGACTCGCGCGGCCGTCGCTTCGAGCATAAACATCTTCCGCACGCTTCTCACCTGCATAAACACACCTTTGAGAGCCTCAAAGGAACCACTGGAGCGATGGCTTCACCCGGACCCTGGGGGCGCATTCGCGCGAGTGCTCCGAACGCCCCGCTCAGAGGCGTCGTGCGCACTGGTGCTCGACGCGGGACGCGGGCAGACTGCACCGGACGGGACGACGATCCCGAACGGGGTGCACACTGGATCACGACCAGGGCCGGCACCCACGCACCACGAGCCGGCACACCGACGCGCGAGGGGGCGGGGCATGGCCGAGCCGGAGTTCAGGGCCACGGGCGTGCGGATCGGGAAGCGGCTGCGCTCGCTGACCCGGGCCGGACAGGTGCGGATCAGCGACGGCCGGGTGCAGCTGCTCACCAGCTACGGCAGCGAGATCGACAGCGCGCCGGTGCAGGCGGTCCGGGCGTCCAAGCCCTGGTTCTCGGACGACCGGGCACTGGCGGACCTCAACGGCAATCGCTACTCGATCACCCTGGGCGATCACGACCCGGCCCCTGGGGAACCAGGGCCTCCAGCGGCGCGCCGGTTCATAGAGGCCGTACGGAAGGCCGCGGGGCGTAAGGGCTGAGTCACCGCGAGTTGCGGTACCGCACCCCCTGCGTCACGCTGGTTTCACGTCACTCTGGGTTTACCGGCGATAACGCTGCGAACCAGCCCGCCGGCCACGACAGCAGGCGGCCGTTTTCTTCAAGCACCCTGCTGGATCCGTACTCCGTGTTCTTCCGGACCTCTTCAGTCGGGGAGTCGCAGCCGTGATCAGTTACCCAAGCAGGCACTGCACGGTGGAGCTCCAAGCCCTGCCGTCGCGGATCGGTCAGGTCCGCAGAATCGTATCGGCGCAGTTGCGCTACTGGCATCTGGATGCCTTGATAGACCGCGCCGCGCTCGGCGTGACCGAGCTGTTGACCAACGTCCACCAGCACGCCCAGCCGGACAAGATGTGCACCGTCGAGATCGAGCTGCTGCTCGACCGGCTCACGGTCTCGGTGCGCGACCACGACCCGCGTATCCCGGTCGTGGCGGACGCCAAGGACGCCGACCTGCTCGCCACCTGCGGGCGCGGGCTGGCGATGGTGGCCGCCGTCAGCGAGAGCTGGGGCGTGCGGCCGGACGGCGAGTCCGGCAAGGTCGTGTGGTTCGCGCTGCCGGCGCCCGTGATGGCGCGGAGCACCGTCGCGCGGTCGCCGCGGCGGTTGGCGGGCGCGACCGTGGCCGGGGTGGCGGTGGCCGTGGAGGAGTCCGCGCGGCAGTTCGCGGAGGTCGGGGCGCGGGTTGACCTGCGCAGGCCCGAGCATGCTCCCGCCCGGTCGGCCGTTGCCGGTTGACCGGGCGGTGAGGGGGCGGTCGAAATGCCGCCACCTCCGGCTTTCGCGGGTCACTCGGTGGCGATCGCCCTCAGTACGTCCAGGCGTGCCGCGCGGCGCGCCGGGCGTAGTCCTGCCAGGGCGCCGGCGGTCAGACCGACCAGGGCGACCACCAGCAGTCGCAGCGGCGGCATCGCGAACACGAAGGCGCTGTCGCCGGCGCCGTCGGACGCCTTGACCAGCACCCAGCCGAGGAAGCCGCCGAGGATGAGGCCGCCGACCGTGCCGAAGGCTGCCACCAGGACCGACTCCCAGCGGACCATCGCGCGCAGTTGGGAGCGGGTCTGACCGACGGCCCGCAGCAGGCCCAGTTCCCGGGTGCGCTCGTGGATGGCCAGGGTGAGGGTGTTGGCGATACCGAGGAGTGCGATGAGCACCGCGAGGGCGAGCAGCGCGTAGACGAGGGTGAGCATCATGTCGATCCCGCCGGCCGCCGACCGCGCGTACTCGGCGCGGGTCTGCACCTCGGGGCTGCCGTACCGGTCCGCGACCTTCTCCACCGCGGCCTGGCCCGCCTCCGTGCTGACGCCGTCCTTGAAGGAGACCGCGAGCAGGGTGTCGGCGTCCTGGGTGCGGTGCGGGGCCCAGGCGTCACGGGTGATGACGTAGTCGCCGGCGAGTTCGGACCGGCCGTAGAGCGCGCGGACCGTGAAGGTCTGGGTCCGGCCGTCGGTGAAGGTGAGGCGGGCCGTGTCACCGGTCGTCAGGTTCCGTTCGTCGGCCTCCTTCTCGGTGATGGCGATACCGTCCGCGCCGAGGTCGCGCAGGGAGCCGTGGACGGAGCCGAGGTCGAAGGTGCGCTCCAGGGCGACCGGGTCCGTGACGGTCAACGCCCTTCCGCTGCCGTCCACTTCGGCGACCCCTCGGCCGAGCCCGACGGCCGTGTCCACCTCGGGCAGTCGCTGGACCGCGTCGGCGAGGCGCGGGCTCAGACCACTGCCGCCCGCGCCGAACGACGGAGTGCTGACGGCCACGTCGCCCGCGAAGGACCGGGACACCGTCTGGTCCATCGTCGCCTTCAGGGAGGCGCCGAACACCGTGAAGAGGGAGACCACGGCGACGCCGATCATCAGGGCGCTCGCAGTGGCGGCCGTGCGCTTCGGGCTGCGCAGGGCGTTACGCCGGGCGAGGCCGCCGGTGACGCCGCGCAGTCGGTCGAGCGGGCCGCCGAGGATCCGTACGGCCGTCGTGGAGGCGACCGGGCCGAGGACCACGAAGGCGGCCAGGGCGAGGGTGGCGCCGGTGCCCGCCAGCCAGAGGGACGGGGTGAGCAGGACCCCGCCGAACGTGACGCCGATCGCCAGGGCGAGCAGGCCCACGCCCGTGACGGCGCGGGTCCGGGAGGCGCCGGACGTGTCCACGGCGGTCTCACGCAGAGCGGCCAGGGGTGCGGTGCGGCCGGCTCGGCGGGCGGGGAGCAGGGCGGAGCCGAGGCAGACGACGACGCCGACCGCGAGCGGCAGGGTCATGGAGAGGGTCTTCAGCACCAAGTCGCCCTCGGGGAAGGGGAATCCGATCGCCGGGAAGAGCGCTTGGAGGCCGGCCGCGATGCCGATTCCGCCCGCCAGGCCGGCCAGCGACGCGGTGACGGCCACGGCGGTCGCCTCGACGAGGGCCGACGCGGTGATCTGGCGGCGGGAGGCGCCGAGGGCGCGCAACAGGGCGTTCTCGCGGGTGCGTTGGGCCACGACGATCGCGAAGGTGTTGTGGATCGAGAAGGTCGCCACCAGGAGGGCCACGCCGGAGAAGACCAGGAGGAAGGTGGTGAAGACGGTCAGGAACTGGCTGGAGATCATGTCGGTGTTCTCCTGGGCCGACTCCTGGCCGGTGATGGCCTCGACGCCGCCCGGCAGCATGGTCGTCAGCTCGTCGACCAGTTCCCGCTGGCTGGTGCCGGGGCCGGCGCGCACCTGGATGCTCGCGGCCTCGCCGGGCCGGGCCGTGAGGTACTTCTCCGCGTCGGCCCGGGTCATGCCGGTGAAGGTCACCTGGGCCATGCCGTCCTCGCCGCCGAAGGTCGCGAGGCCGACGATGGTCACCCTGACGGGGTCGGGCGTGCGCAGGGTCGTGGTGTCGCCGAGCTTCAGGTCGCCTCGTTCGGCGGCCCCCTTGTTGACGACCACCTCACCGGAGCTCTTCGGGGCGCGGCCTTCGGCCAGGCGGTAGGGGTTGAGCTCGGGGTCGCTGATCCAGTTGCCGGCGAGGGTGGGAGGGCCCTGGCCGCCGATGGGGTCGCCGTTCCTGCCGACGAGTTGGCCGGCGCCCTGGATGTCGGGGGCGGCGGCCGCGACGCCGGGGGCCCGCTCGATGGTGCGCACCAGGTCCGTGTCGACCGGTTCGCGCACGCCCTCGCTCTCGCCGGGTGTGGTGATGGCGTCGGCGCTGCGGACGACGGCGTCGGTGCCGCGGGTCGCGTCGCCGAACATGGTGTCGAAACCGGCGCGCAGCGTGTCCCCCATGACGAGGGTCCCGGCGAGGAACGCCACGCCGAGGAACACCGCGAGGAACGTCCCGGCGAAGCGCCGCTTGTGGGCGCGCAGGGAGGACACGCTGAGGCGGACGGATGCGTTCATGACGGCACCTCGAAGGCTTTCATGCGGTCCAGGACCTTGTCGGCGGTCGGGGCTTCCATACGGTCGACCAGGCGTCCGTCCGCGAGGAAGACGACCTCGTCGGCGTGGGCGGCGGCCACCGGGTCGTGGGTGACCATGACGACCGTGCGGGCCGTCTGGCGCACCGCGCGGCCGAGCAGTCCGAGGACCTCCTCGCCGGAACGGGAGTCGAGGTTGCCGGTCGGCTCGTCGGCGAAGACGACGTCCGGCTGACCGGCGAAGGCCCGGGCCACGGCGACCCGTTGCTGCTGGCCGCCGGAGAGCTCGGAGGGGCGGTGACGGAGCCGGTCACGCAGGCCGACGACGTCGATCAGCGCGTCGACCCACTGCAGGTCGCCCTTGCCGCCCGCGAGGTCCAGCGGCAGCGTGATGTTCTCCGCGACGGTCAGCGTGGGCACCAGGTTGAAGGCCTGGAAGACGAAGCCGACGCGGTCGCGGCGCAGGAGGGTGAGACGGCGGTCGTCCAGGCTGCTCAGCTCGGTGTCGCCGATGTGGGCGGTGCCCGAGGTGAGGGTGTCCAGGCCGGCCGCGCAGTGCATCAAGGTGGACTTGCCGGAGCCCGAGGGCCCCATGATCGCGGTGAAGCGGCCGGCCGGGAAGTCGACGCTCACCCCGTCCAGGGCCCTCACGCCGGTGTCGCCGGTGCCGTACACCTTCACGGCGTCGACGACGCGGGCGGCCGTCGGCACGTTCGTCGTGACGGTCGTGGCCGTCATGCCGCGCCGCCCTTGCCGGTACGGCCGAACTGCTCGTCCAGGACGGACAGCCGGCGCCAGTACTCGTCCTCGTCGATCTCGCCGGAGGCGAAGCGGTGGCCGAGCACGGTGATGGGTGAGTTGTCGTCGGCGGCCGGCCGCCAGGGGGCGCGGCGTCCGCGCCCGCGCCACACCGTGCGGCGCAGCAGCGTGATGCCGCCGATCACGACGGCCGCCCAGATCAGCGGGAAGAGGAGGATCCACGGGCCGGGGCCGCCGTCGGCGAAGTGAGCCAGGGTCTGCATCTTGGGTCATCTCCCGAGTCGGTTCGGATGGTCGTTCGGTGATGTCTTGAGACTCGCGCCCGGGAGGGGTCCGGGTCGTCGTACGGCCAGCGGCAGTGCGCGTACCTCGCCGGGAGTACGCGGAGCCGGCCGTGCTGCTCCGGAGGGGCTCGCTCGACTTCTGTAACTACTAGTATGTACAGTGAGGGCATGAGCGGATCGGACACCTCGGACCGGCTGATCGAGTCCACCCGCGAACTGCTGTGGGAGCGCGGCTATGTGGGCACCAGCCCCAAGGCGATCCTGGAGCGTTCGGGCGCCGGGCAGGGCAGCATGTACCACCACTTCAAGGGGAAGCCGGATCTGGCGCTGGCCGCGATCCGCCGCACCGCCGAGCAGATGCGGGCTACCGCCGCGGGAGTACTCGACGGGCCGGGCACGCCGTACGAGCGCGTCGAGGCGTATCTGCGGCGCGAGCGCGACGTGCTGCGCGGCTGTCCGGTCGGGCGGCTGACGATGGACCCCGACGTGATCGCCAGTGACGAGCTGCGGGCGCCGGTCGACGAGACGCTCGACTGGCTGCGTGAACGGCTCGCCGGGATCGTCGAGGAGGGCAAGGAGCAGGGCCAGTTCGCACCCGGGCTCGACGGCGAGTCGATCGCGGCGACGATCGTCGCGACCGTCCAGGGCGGCTACGTCCTCGCCCGCGCGTCCGGTTCACCCGCCGCCTTCGACGCGGGCGTCCGGGGCCTGCTGTCCCTTCTCGCACCGCGCCGGAGGCAGTAGGGACACCTGAGGCACAGGACAACCGGAAAGGTGAGCCGATGCACGCGATGCAGTACGAGATCACCCTGCCCGCCGACTACGACATGGGGATCATCCGCCGTCGCGTCGCGAGCAGGGGCCATCTGCTCGACGACTGGCAGGGGCTGGGCGTAAAGACGTATCTGGTGCGCGAGCGCGGTGTGCGGGGATCGCCGGTCAACCAGTACGCGCCCTTCTATCTGTGGAACACCGGCGCGGGCATGAACGCCTTCCTGTGGGGAGGCCCCTTCCAGGGCATCGTCGACGACTTCGGGCGGCCGTCGGTCCGTCAGTGGTCCGGGGTGGCGTACGAGGAGGGCCGCGACGCCCGCTCCCCCGCGCGCGTGGCGGTGCGGCGACGCCAACAGCTGCCCGCCGAAGGGCCGTTGAGTCGGACCATGGCGAACGCGGCACAGGAGACGGAACGACTGGCCGCCGAGGACGGCGCGGTGCTCGCGGCGGCCGCCGTGGACACGAGCCGTTGGGAGCTGATCCACTTCTCGCTCTGGAAGGTCGACACCCCCAAGGCCGACGGCGACGTGTACGAGGTGCTGCACATGTCCGCGCCGGGGCGGGACCGGTTGCCGGACTGACCCGGTGCCGTGCGCCGAGGAGACGCGGGACATCTGTCCCACCTGTGATGGCGAGCCGGTCCCCGGATCTCGCCGCACGTGACGCTCACAGCAAGGAGACCCCCATGCCCTTCGTCCGCATCGACGCCCTGGAAGCCGGCCCCGAGCGGCTGGACGCGCTCGGCCGCGCCGTGCACGACGCCCTGGTGGAGGCCATCGGAATACCGCCCGACGACCGGTTCCAGGTCCTGGTCGGGCACGACGGCACCCGTAGCACCCTGCGCTACGACAGCGACTATCTCGGCATCCACCGGGACGACGGCATCGTGTACGTCACGATCACCCTGCGCTCCGGGCGGACCCCCGCGCAGAAGCAGGCGCTGTACCGGCGGATCGCCGAACTCGCCCACGCCTACGCGGGGACCGAGCCGCGGAACATGTTCGTCAACCTCATCGAGAACGAGCCGGTCGACTGGTCCTTCGGCGAGGGGGTGGCGCAGTACGCCGACTCCCCCGCCCCCGTGGATTCCCCCACCCTCGCCGCACCGTCGGGAACGTGACGGCAGAGTCCGGTCATGGTGACGGCGGCCGACCGCTGGCGGCGCACCCGCGGCACGGCACCCGAGGTGGCCGGTGAACCGGACGGCCACGCAGGGCTGTTGACGCCGGTCGCCCCGGGCTGTGGCACCGGTGTCCTCGCCGGGGCCGTTCCCGATCGGGCTGCGCGTACGGCCGGCCGATCTGCGGCGGCCGCTGGTGGCCGCCTTGTGGAGTCTCACGGCTCCCTGAGGTCCAGGCGTCCGATGCGGGCCACGTTCTGCCGGTCCTCGGTGTCCTCGCTCGCCTCGGCGGCGAACCAGGCGTCGAGGATCTCCTTGAGCAGCGGCTCGGAGGTCAGTCGCAGGCCGAGCGCGAGGACGTTGGCGTCGTTCCAGCGGCGGGCGCCGTCCGCCGTGTAGGCGTCCGTGCACAGGGCGGCCCGTACGCCCGGCACCTTGTTCGCGGCGATCGACGCGCCCGTGCCGGTCCAGCAGCACACGACCGCCTGGTCCGCCGTCCCGTCGGCGACCTCACGGGCGGCAGCCGCGGAGCAGGCGGCCCACTGGGGGTCGTCGCCGGGGCTCAGCGCTCCGTGGGTCACCACCTCGTGGCCGCGGCCGCTGAGCTCGGTGACGAGGAGGCGGGCGACGGGTTCGTCCATGTCCGAGGAGACAAAGATCTTCATGCGTGGCTCCGGCCTCCCCGGGTCAGCGGCCTCGAACGGCTCGGTGACATCAATTTTAGACACTTTAGACGTCGTCTCATTTGGCTCGGTAGCCTGTCGGTCGTGACTTCGATCGTTGAGCGGCTGGTGCCGGATGAGTTGTGGGAGCTGTTCCAGCGGGTGGTTCCTGAGGCTCCGTCGCGGCCTCAGGGCGGCGGACGGCGTCGGCATGGTGACCGGGAGGTGCTGGCCGCAATCGTGTTCGTGGCCACGTCGGGCTGCACGTGGCAGCAGTTGCCGGCCGCATCGTTCGGGCCGTCGGGAGCGACAGCTCACCGGCGCTTTGCCGAGTGGTCGAAGGCTCGGGTGTGGGCAAAACTCCACCGCCTGGTCCTCGACGATCTCGGTGCCCGCGGCGAGCTGGATTGGTCCCGCTGCGCGATCGACTCGGTGAACATGCGGGCCCTGAAAAGGGGGACCTGACAGGTCCGAATCCTGTTGACCGGGGCAAGTACGGCTCGAAGATCCACTTGGTCACCGAGCGGACCGGTCTGCCCCTCTCCGTCGGAATCTCGGGGGCGAATCTGCACGACAGCCAGGCGCTGATCCCGCTGGTGAAGGGGATTCCGCCGATCCGCTCCCGGCGTGGACGCCGGCGCCGCAGACCTGGAAAGCTCCACGCCGACAAGGGATACGACTACGACCACCTGCGGCGATGGTTACGCGGGCGCGGCATCAGGCACCGCATCGCCCGCAAGGGCATCGAGTCCTCGACCGGGCTGGGCCGCCACCGTTGGACCATAGAACGCACGATGTCCTGGCTCGCCGGATGCCGCAGACTGCACCGCCGCTACGAGCGCAAAGCCGAGCACTTTCTCGCCTTCACCAGCATTTGCCTGCACCCTCATCTACTACCGCAGACTCACCAAATGAGACGACGTCTTAGGCGCGGTATCACCTGCACCCCGGTTGGGGTGGGAGATGCGTAGTCGTGTCGGTCGGGCCGTCAGGGAAGGTCTGTGGTGATGCGGCGGAGTTGGCGCAGGTTCTCGGCGGCACCGGGGAAACGCGTCCGGGCCAGGTCGAGGTGTGCGTCTATGTTGCCGTCCACGATGCTGAACAGAAGCGATGCAAGGGGACCAGGGGGAGCGTGAGTGAAGGCGTCGACGATCTCGTTGTACCGGGCGACGGCCGCGTCGACAGCCTGGTCCAGGTCTCCGGTGAAGCGCGCGTGAAAGCGCACCCAGTTGGAGGGCACGTACTCGTCGAGCGGTGAGGCAAGGGTCTCCTTCTCAAGGCTCGCCAAGTCGCTGGCAAGGATGATCGCCTCGAGCGTCCGTTCGGTGAGGCCCTCGTCCGTGGATCCCGGCTCGGGAAGCGGCAGTCCGCGGACCATCCTCCAGCAGACGATGTACGGCATGGCGGCGACCGTGATCCGCCGCAGGCTACGGAACTGCTCCCATGTCATGGTGCGGACATCGTTCAGGGCCTCCGCGGCGGCGACCCTGCAGAGCTCCGCGAGGGTGTCCTCGAGATGAAGGGTAGGGAAGCCCTGCGCGTGCATGTCGCTGAGCAGCGCGTTGTAGACGGCTCCGAGTTCACCGGCTGACACCGGCTGGCCGGTGTGCAACTGGTCCGCGAGGTCGGCGAGTTCTTCCTTGGCGCCGTCGTCCATGCTGAAGAAGAAGGCGAGGTACTTCGCGCACAGCAGGCTCTCCCACGGGGCGGCGTCAGATGGTGCGCAACGGATTTCGTATGCGGTCGCGTAGAAGACTTCCCGGGCATGCCAGGACGGGCCGCGCTCGCATGAGCACAGCCGCAGTGACCAGGCAAGCAGTTCCCGGGCGAGGTCATGGTGCCGCTGATTGATCATGAGGTGATCGGCGAGGGGGTCTGAGTTCATTGCAGCTCTCCGGAAATTGTCGAGGGCGCGTCTGTTCGGTCGACCGGATGGGCGGCGGAAGTAAGCCTTGGTGGATCAGCGGGGCGCAGCGCTTTGACGGCGAAGAGGGTGCTGAGCTGCGGTGAGCCGAAGTAGAGCGGTACGCGACCGAAGCGGTAGTAGGTGCGGGCAGGCCAGGAGCCGTCGTCTCGTTGGTGCCGTGCAAGGGTGGCGCGACGCTCGTCCTGCGTGTGGGCGATGGCGAGGTTGTCGGCCGTGATGATGCGCAAGGCGAGCTGAAGCGGATCCGTAACCTCTTGGGCCGTCAAGGACGCCTCCCGCCGGACAAAGGCGCCCCGTAGCGCCTCGAGCAGCGGGGGCGTGGGCGTGATGGCGTTGAGGCACAGGTGGGAAGCCGCGTGAAGGAAGGCGTCAGGCGAAGGGTAGTAGCGCGTGCCGCGCAGATAGCGCCCGGAGACGAGATGACCTCTGACGTGGTTCAAGGTGGCCGTCATGACCCGGCAAAAGTCCCGGCTGATGGCTGGTGGCTGGGCCAGGTTCATGGCGTGGAGGGCATTGGCGCAGACGACCGGATCGTACTTGCGTCCCCGAGGTGGGGCACCCGGTTCGGCGTCGTCATCCCAATACACCATGATGACCCCGGTATGAGGGTCGTGGCGATGGCCTTCGCCGGCCGAGTTCTGCACATGTGAGGCGGTTGCTCCGGCGAGTTCCTGCACGATTGCGTGCAGCTGGCGCCGTGGTATGGCGTCATACGCGGCCAGGCCGCTTGTGGCGTGAGCCGTGCAGTCGGTATCGGCGGCGAATTGTCCGACACCGGGAAAGAAGCGGAACCTGTTGTGCCAACGGCTGCTCTCGACCTGCCGGACGAGTGTGTCGACAGCCGTGGGGCTCAGGCACTGTCGGGGCAGAACGGACAGGGCGAGCATGGCCGAGAACGCTTCGTCCCCCGGGGTGAATCCGATGTCGATGCCGAACTCTCGCCGCACGTGTGCACGGGCCTCGGAACCTGAGAAGCACTTGCGGAAAAGGCGGTCGGCAGTCAACTGGGCCGAAGGCATTCCCCTGCCTTCGACATGGGCCAAGAGGTAAGTCAGGCCGCGCTCGGCCGCGTCCGGGGCAGGGGCGCGGCGCCTCTTGATGCGCCTGTGCCCAGGAGAGAGCGCAGCCGGCTCCCGAGGCAGAGCGACGTGCGGGCGATCCTCAGCGGGGGAGACGGCTTCATCGCTGTCGCACTCGTCGGAAGCGGAGAACTCTGAGACGCGGTTACGGGAAGTCACAAGGTGCGTTCCGTGGTCCGGGCGGCAATCTGCCGCAGGGAAGCGGTGGCATACGCCGGCAAGGGGGTGTTGTCGAGCAGGGTCAGGGCTTCTGGGCACCGGCTTGTGATCATGTTCTCGACGGTGGCGCGGGCGCCGGTTCTCCGGCCGGCAGGTCCCGGACCTTCTCCGGGCAGGGCAGCTATGGCCAGAACGCAACAGGCCACGCCCGCTCTTGGAGGGCTCGGCTGCCGGGTAGATCTAGTACAGCCACCCGTGGCCTGGGCCGCACAGGGGGACGAGGCGATGCGTCCGCCGCAACCGGTGCAACTTTGAACCATTGTGAAGAGCGGGCGGGTCCGGTCCGGCCGACCGGCGCCAGAGAGGCAGAACGTGCCCAGAACACCCAACACCCGCCTGCGCCGCCTCATGGAGACAGCCAGCTGGAGTCCTGCTCAGCTCGCCGCCGCCGTCAATGCGGTAGCCGTCGAACACGGACAGCAGATGGCCTACGGCCGGTCAACGGTCTCCCGCTGGCTGTCGGGCACCACACCTCGGCCCCCCGCACCGGCCTTCCTGCTCGAAGCACTGGCCCGAAGGCTGGGCAGGCCTGTCACCGCATACGACGCCGGCCTGACCTCCATTCCAGCCCGTACCGCCGTGAGTGACCTTTCCTGGCAGGCCGACCCGCTGCGCAAACTGGCCGTCCTCACCAGCGCGGACACCGGCCCCACCCGTCGCCATCACCTGGCCACCGGCGTCTTCACCCTGACCGCTCTCGCCGTCCCGGAGGCGGCAGACCTCGCCCGCCCAACGACAGCCACACGGCATGCTCCCCCATCGAGCACCAGCCGTGTCGGGCGTACGGAGGTCGAGCACATGCAGACCATGAGCCGCCTCTTTGCGCAAGCAGCCGAAGACCACGGCGCGGGCCACGTCCAGCCCGTCCTGAACTACTACCTCAACCACAGCGTCACCGGCTGGCTGCATGCCCCGGCAACCGGTGTGATCCAACGCCAACTACTCATCCATGCGTCACAGTCAATGACTCTCCTCGGCCTGATGAGCGCCGACTGCGGTGCCGACGCGCTCGCCCAGCACTGCTACCGCACCGCAGCCCACCTGGCCGCCGAAGCCGACGACATGACCGCCTTCGCCATCGCCCTGCGCGCCTTGTCCGCCCACGCCCACGAGCTCGGCCACCACACCCCAGCCGTGCACCACCTCGCCGAACGCGCCGCCGACGCCACTCGCCGCGCGCCCCTGGCGGTGCGCGCCTACACCCACACACACCTCGCCGTCACGCGCGCCCACCACGACCGGCACGCCGCCCTGAGGACGCTCACCACAGCCGAACGCCTCAACGACACAACACACAACACGCCCGGGCCCTTCACCACCTACTCCACCGGTGCCCTGCATTACCAGCGCGCCCAGACACTCACCACACTCGGCGACCACAAGGAGGCCACCCACGCTCTGACCGCCTCACTGAGACACCGCACCACCGACGAACGCCGCGCCGCCACCCTCACCAGAGCCCGCCTCGCCGAAACCCTCCTCGTCCAAGGCCACCTCGATGCCGCCATGGTGCACTGGCAAGCCTTCCTCGACACCTACCCCCTGCTGCACTCCGCCCGCGCCACCCGGAGCCTGGACGCCATGCGCCAACTGCTGCGCCCCCACAGCCGCCACCACACCGCCGCCCACCTCCTCGCCCAAGCCACCGGCATCCATCCCTGACAGACACAGCCCCGGCCGGGAGAAGACAGCCCAATCGAAAGGATCTTGCACGCCCGGCAGCGGACAAGACGTCCACCGCCCAGCGGCCCGTCGACGGCACCGCCCGTGTCGTCGTCGGCCTCGGCGGGCCCCCTTCCTAGGCGAGGGCCCCCAGCGGATCGTCCAGCACCGGCTGCCAGGCCAGCTCGGCGGCGCCGACCAGGCTGCTGTGGTCGAGGGTGCAGGCGAGGATCGGGACGCCGCCGCTCTGGCCCCACAGGCTGCGGTCGGCGACCACGGCGCGCAGACGGTCGGGGTCGGCGTCGAGGAGGGTGCGGTGCAGGCCGCCGAGGATGATGCGGTCCGGGTTGAGGATGTTGACCAGGCCGGCCAGGCCCAGACCGAGTCGGTCGATGAGGGCCTCGGTGGCCGTGCGGACCGTCGGGTCGTCGTACCGGGTGCGGATCAGGTCGTTGGCCTGCTTGATCAGGGAGCCGTCGGGACCGGGCTCGCGGCCTGCCGCGGTGAGGAGCGCCAGGGGGTCGGCCTCGACGTCCAGGCAGCCCCGGCTGCCGCAGTGGCAGGCTCTGCCCTCGGGGTTCACGGTGAGGTGGCCGACCTCCAGGGCCAGACCCGAACTGCCGGTGTGCAGGCGGCCGTCCAGCACGAGCGCGCCGCCGACGCCCCGGTGCCCGGTGGCCACGCACAGCAGGTCGCGGGCCCCGCGGCCCGCGCCGTGCCGGTGCTCGGCGAGGGCGGCGAGGTTGACGTCGTTGGCGGCGAAGGCCGGTCCGGTGATCCCGGCCGCGCGCACGCACTCCGTGAAGGTACGGCGCACCGGCGCGCCCACGGGCCAGGCGAGGTGGAGGGGGTTCAGCGCCAGTCCGTCCGGTTCCGCGACCGCGGAGGGGACGGCCAGGCCCGCGCCGACGCACCGTCGCCCCGTCGTGCGCAGGAGGTCGGCGCCGGCCTCGACCACCGAGCCGAGGACCTTCGCCGGATCGGCGTCGACCGTCTGGCGGCCGGGCGCGGTGGCGACGATACGGCCGCCGAGGCCGACCAGCGCCGCCCGGAACCCGTCGGCGTGCACCTGGGCGGCGAGGACGACCGGGCCGTCCTCGGCGAGCGCCAGCCGGTGCGAGGGCCGCCCCTGCGAACCCGCCGCCGCGCCGGGCCGGGCGTCGACCCGGATCAGTCCCAGCGCCTCCAGCTCGGCGGCGACCGCGCCCGCCGTCGCCCGGGTCACCCCGAGTTCGGCGGTGAGGACGGCGCGCGTGGGGGCTCGCCCCGTGTGTACGAGCTCCAACGCGGGTCCGAGCGCGCCGCGCCCCCGGTCCAGCCGCGTCCTGGAGGTGGTCCCTTCCCCCGCCGCCCGGGGGTCCGCCTTGCCGCTCATGAGGGCGAGTCTCCCATGATCCGCAGCCGCGGCGGCCTACCGGCCGCTCACTCTGAGCGTGATGTTCAGCCGCCCGGTCAGCCCCAACTCCGGCGGTGCGGTGCCCGGCTGCACCTTCGGCACACCGTGGTGGGCGAGCCGTGCCGGGCCGCCGAACACGAACAGGTCACCGCTGCGCAGTTCGACGTCCGTGTACGGCCGGGTCCGGGCCTCGGGGTTGCCGAAGCGGAAGACGCAGGTGTCGCCGAGGCTCAGGGACACCACGGGCGCGTCCGAGTTCTCGTCGCTGTCGCGGTGCATGCCCATCCGGGCGTCGCCGTCGTAGAAGTTGATCAGGGCGATGTCGTAGGCCGCCTCCCCTTCGTCCGGCGCCACCGGTTCGCCCCGTGCCTCCCGCACCGCGCGGCGCCCCAGGTCACCCAGCCACTCGGGGAACGGCTTCACCGGGGCGCCGTCGCCGTCGACGACCGTGCGGGCGTAGGCGTAGGGGTACCAGTGCCAGCCCAGGCAGACCTGCCGTGCGGTCATGGTGCCGCCGCCGGGAGTGCGCACGGTCCGCAGGCCGGCCGGTGGGCGGGCCCAGTCGCGGCAGGCCGCCAGCAGCTCGCGCTGACGCTCCGGGTCCAGCCAGTCGGGCACGTGCACCGCGCCCGGTGCGACCTCCGTACGCTCCCGGGGGAACAGCTCGGCGTCCATGACCCCATCCTCCCCCACCCGCCGTGAGCTGCGGCTCGAAGCGTCCCCGGGGTCGCTTAGCCTGGACGCACGATGAACGACCGTATGACGACGCCCTGGGGCGAGCTCGCCCTGACCCGTTTCCCCGAGGACCCCCGCGACAGGCTGCGTGCCTGGGACGCCTCCGACGAGTACCTGCTGAGGCACCTGGCGCAGCGGGAGATCCCGCTGTCCGGCACGGTCGTGGTCGTCGGTGACCGCTGGGGCGCCCTGGTCACGGCGCTCGCGGCGCACGGGCCGGTGCAGATCACGGACTCCTACCTGGCTCAGGAGGCGACCCGCGCCAACCTCGCCCGGCGCGGTGTCGAAGCCGGCGGCGTCGCGCTGCTGACCTCGCAGGACCCGCCACCGGAACGCGTGGACGTGCTGCTCGTGCGGGTGCCGAAGAGCCTGGCGATGCTGGAGGACCAGCTGCTGCGGCTGGCGCCCGCGGTGCACGAGGGCACGGTGGTGGTCGGCGCCGGGATGGTGAAGGAGATCCACACCTCGACGCTCCAG
Source organism: Streptomyces sp. NPDC057623 (assembly GCF_042800355.1). Lineage (NCBI taxonomy): Bacteria > Bacillati > Actinomycetota > Actinomycetes > Kitasatosporales > Streptomycetaceae > Streptomyces > Streptomyces sp. NPDC057623. The sequence continues at coordinate 45,472 of NZ_JBHVGZ010000041.1, read as the reverse complement.
CTGTTCGAGCGGATCCTCGGCCCGACCCGCACCTCGCTCGCCGAGAAGAAGGCCCGGCTGATCTTCTGCACGCCCGATCCGTCGCTGGAGCGGCCCGCGAACCCCTGGCCGTACACCTACGACCTCCCGAACGGCATCGGTGCCGTCTCGGGGCGCGCGGTCGTCAATCACGCGGGCGTCTTCTGTGCCGACCGGCTCGACGTGGGCACGCGGTTCTTCCTGGGGCATCTGCCCGGCAGCGAGGGGGCCCGGCGGGTGGTGGACCTCGGGTGCGGCAACGGCGTCGTCGGTACGGCGGTGGCGCTGGCGAACCCGCAGGCCGAGGTGCTGTTCGTGGACGAGTCGTTCCAGGCGGTGGCCTCGGCGGAGGCGACGTACAAGGCGAACGGGGTGCCGGGGCACGCCGAGTTCCGGGTCGGGGACGGGCTGGCGGGTGTGCCGGCCGGGAGCGTGGACCTCGTCCTGAACAACCCGCCCTTCCACTCGCACCAGGCGACGACCGACGCGACGGCCTGGCGGATGTTCACGGGGGCACAGCGCGCGCTCAGGCCGGGCGGCGAGCTGTGGGTGATCGGCAACCGGCATCTCGGCTACCACGTGAAGCTGCGGCGGCTGTTCGGCAACAGTCAACTCGTCGCCGGCGACCCGAAGTTCGTCGTGCTGAGGGCCGTCAGGAGATAGGCGTCCCGGGGTCAGGACGCCAGGGTCTCACCATGTCCGCTGCGACGCCCCCCTCAGGACCCCGATGATGTCGGCCACCGCCCGGACCATCGCCTCCCGCCCGACGCTCAGGTACTTGCGTGAGTCGACCGCCTCGGGGTGGGCGGCGAGGAAGTCCCGGATCGCTCCCGTCATGGCGATGTTGAGGGCCGTACCGACGTTGACCTTGGCGATGCCGCCCGCGACCGCCGCCCTCAGCTCGCCGTCGGGGACACCCGAGGATCCGTGCAGGACGAGGGGGACGTCCAGGGTGGCGGCCAGGCGCTTGAGGAGGTCGTGGTCGAGGGTGGCGGTGCGGGTGGTCATGGCGTGGGAGCTGCCGACGGCCACGGCGAGGGCGTCGACGCCGGAGTCCGCGACGAAGGCGTGCGCCTCGGCGGGGTCGGTGCGGGCGCCCGGGGCGTGGGCGTCGAGGGGCGGCTCACCGTTCTTTCCGCCCAGGCGCCCCAACTCCGCCTCGATCCACAGCCCTTGGGCATGCGCCCGGTCGACGGCCGCCTTGGTCGCCGCGAGGTTGTCCGTGTACGGCAGGCGGGCCGCGTCGTACATCACGGAGCTGAACCCGGCGTCCGGGGCCTGCCGCAGCAGGTCGTCGCTCTGGATGTGGTCGAGGTGCAACGCGACGGGGACGGCGGCGCGTTCGGCGGCGGTGACGGTCGCGCGGGCGAGCGGGAGGAGCCGTCCGTAGCGGAACTTGACGGCGTTCTCGCTGACCTGGAGGACGACGGGCGAACCTACCGACTCCGCGCCGGCGATGACGGCCTCGACGTGCTCCAGGGTGATGACGTTGAAGGCGGCGACGGCTGAACGGGCTGCTGCTGCGCCGGTGACGAGCTCACCGGTGGTCACGAGGGGCACGGCCGGTCCTTTCTCCTGTCCTTGCTCGGGGCGGCTGGGCGACCGGTCGCCCGGGGCGGCGCGTCACGGGGCGAGGATCACCGAGCGGGTGAGGTGGCGTGGCTGGTCCGGGTCGAGACCGCGGGCCGCGGCCACGGCGACCGCGAGTCGCTGGGCGCGGACCAGTTCGGCGAGGGGGTCGAGGCGGCCCTCGATCCACAGTCCGCCGGTGGCGCGGACCTGGTCGGCCAGCCCCTCGGGCGCCGCACCGAACATCCAGGTGGCGGTGCCGCTCGTCGTGATGCTGATCGGGCCGTGCCGGTACTCCATCGCCGGGTACGCCTCGGTCCAGGACAGCGACGCCTCGCGCATCTTCAGTCCTGCCTCGTTGGCCAGCCCCACGGTCCAGCCCCGGCCGAGGAAGGTGAACTGCCCGCACCGCACGAGCCCTTCGGGCAGGTCCGCGGTGAGCGCGGTGCGGGCGTCGGTGACGGCCGCGTCGGTGTGCAGTCCGAGGTGGGCGCGGAGCAGGGTGAGCGCGGTGGTCGCGAACCGGGTCTGGACGACGGACCGCTCGTCCGCGTAGTCGAGGACGGCGACCTCGTCGGCGACCGTCATGACGGGCGTGTCCGGGTCGGCGGTGATCGCCGTGGTACGTGTCCGCCCCTTCAACTCGCCCAGCAGGTCCAGGACTTCGGTGGTGGTACCGGAACGGGAGAGGGCAAGGACACGGTCGTACGCGCGTCCGTGCGGGAACTCCGACGCGGCGAAGGCGTCCGTCTCGCCCTGGCCCGATCCCTCGCGCAGCGCGGCGAACGCCTGCGCCATGAAGTACGACGTCCCGCAGCCGACGACCGCGACCCGCTCCCCCGGTTCCGGCAGCGCCCCGCCGAGGCCGGTCGCCTCGGCCGCGGCGCGTGTCCAGCACGCGGGCTGGCTGTTGAGCTCGTCCTCGACATGCGTCATGCCGCCACCCTTCGGGCTCCCGATGAACATCACGGAGTGCCTGTGATTGTTCTTGCAAGATATCGCTAGCTTTCAAGCAGAATCAAGCATTGCGGTGGGGAGGGGTGCGCTAGGGTCGGCCGGGAGATCGAGGAGTGGAGGGTGGATGTCGCGCGACGCCCGCTGGAAGGCGCTGCTGGAGCTGCTCGTGGAGCGGGGCCGGCTGGACGTCGAGGAGGCGGCCGGCGAGCTGGAGGTCTCGGCCGCCACGATCCGTCGCGACTTCGACCAGCTCGCCGAGCAGCAGATGCTCGTGCGCACCCGGGGCGGCGCCGTCGTGCACGGAGTGTCGTACGAACTGCCGCTGCGCTACAAGACGGCCCGGCACGCCTCCGAGAAGCAGCGCATCGCCAAGGAGGTGGCCGGCCTCATCGCGCCCGGCGAGGCCGTCGGGCTGACCGGCGGTACGACGACCACCGAGGTGGCGCGCGCCCTGGCCGTGCGCGGCGATCTGACGTCCGGGACGCCCGCGCTGACCGTCGTCACCAACGCGCTCAACATCGCCAACGAGCTGGCCGTCCGCCCGCAGTTCAAGATCGTGGTCACCGGCGGGGTCGCGCGCCCGCAGTCGTACGAGCTCATCGGGCCGCTCGCGGACGGGGTGCTGTCCCAGATCACCGTCGACGTGGCGGTCCTCGGCGTCGTCGCCTTCGACGTCACGCACGGTGCGGCCGCGCACGACGAGGCGGAGGCGGCGATCAACCGGCTGCTGTGCGAGCGCGCCGAGCGGGTGGTGGTGGCCGCCGACTCCAGCAAGCTGGGGCAGCGGGCGTTCGCCCGGATCTGCGCCGCCGACACGGTGGACACGCTGGTCACGGACACGGCGGCCGCCCCCGAGACCGTACGGCGCTTCGAGGAGGCTGGTCTGCGGGTCATCGCGGTCTGAACCCTCGCGGTCCCAGGTCGTGCCGGGCGCCGCGGGCAGGCGGGACCGTGCGGACACGGCCCGGCCCCGGATCGCGGCCCTCGCCCGCCCGATTCCACCTACGCTGGGAGCGAGGCGCACGGCGGTCCAGGGCGACGGCGGGCCAGGGAGGCTGCGATGAGCACAACCCCGAGCGAGACGGACGTCCCCACGGCGTCGCGCTATCTGCCCATCGCCGAGCACGGACTGATCGGCGATCTGCGCAGTGTGGCCCTGGTGGGGACGGACGGCACGATCGACTGGTACTGCTGCCCGGCCTTCGACGCCCCGAGCGTCTTCGCGGCGATCCTGGACGCGGAGCAAGGCGGGTGCTTCGAGCTGGCGGCGGCGGTGCCGGCCAGGACCAAGCAGTTCTACTTCCCCGACACGAACGTCCTGATCACCAGGTTCTTCACCGAGGACGGTGTCGGCGAGGTGCAGGACTTCATGCCGGTGGACGGCGGCTCGGCCGATTCCGAACGGCACCGGCTGATCCGGCGCGTGGTGTGCGTCCGCGGGTCGATCCCGTTCCGTACGCGGGTCGCGCCGCGCTTCGAGTACGGGTCCCGGCCGCACACCGTGCGCATGGCGGGCGACGTCGCGGTGTTCGAGTCGGAGAAGCTGTCGCTCGGGCTGACCGCGACCATGCCGCTGGAGGCCGACGGGCCGGACGTGCGCGCCGACTTCAAGCTCTCCCAGGGCGAGTCGGCGGTGTTCGCGCTGGACCAGCTCGGCGCCGAGGTCACCCCGCGCCGGTGCGCGCGGACCGAGGCCGAGGAGCAGTTCAACAGCACGGTGGCGTACTGGCGGCAGTGGCTTTCCGCCTCCAGGTACCGGGGCCGCTGGCGGGAGATGGTGCACCGCTCCGCCCTCACCCTGAAGCTGCTGACCTACGCGCCCACGGGCGCGATCGTCGCCGCGCCGACGACGAGCCTGCCGGAGCAGATCGGCGGGGAACGCAACTGGGACTACCGGTACGTGTGGGTGCGCGACGCCGCCTTCTGTGTGTACGCGATGCTGCGGCTGGGCTTCACGGGTGAGGCCGAGGCGTTCATGAACTTCCTGACCGAGCACGTCAGCCGGGGCGACGGCTGCCAGAGCGGGCCGCTGCAGATCATGTACGGCATCGACGGCCGCGCCGACCTGCCCGAGCGCGAACTCGGCCACTTGGAGGGGCACCTCGGCTCCGCCCCGGTGCGCGTCGGCAACGCCGCCGCCGACCAGCTCCAGCTGGACATCTACGGCGCGCTGGTCGACTCGATCTACCTTTACGACAAGTGGGCGAAGCCGGTCTCCAGCGACCAGTGGGACGATGTGTGCGGCCTGGTGGACTGGGTGTGCGAGCACTGGGACCAGCCCGACGAGGGCGTCTGGGAGACCCGGGGCGGGCGGAAGAACTTCCTGTACTCGCGGCTGATGTGCTGGGTGGCGATCGAACGGGGCATCCGGATGGCCAACCGGCGCGGGCTGCCCGCCGATCTGCCGCGCTGGCAGGCGTGCCGGGACACGATTTACCGGCGGATCATGAGCCGGGGCTGGTCCGAGCGGCGCCATGCCTTCGTGCAGCACGAGGACGGGGACGTACTGGACGCGGCCGTGCTGATGATGCCGCTGACGAAGTTCATCGCGCCGACCGACCCCAAGTGGCTGTCCACGCTGGACGCCCTCACCCAGGACCTGGTGTCCGACTCGCTGGTCTACCGCTACGACCCGACGGCGAGCCCCGACGGACTGCGCGGGGACGAGGGCACCTTCTCCATCTGCTCGTTCTGGTACGTCGAGGCCATGGTCCGGGCCGGCCGGGTGGACGAGGCGCGGCTGGCCTTCGAGAAGATGCTGACGTACGCCAACCATCTGGGCCTGTACGCCGAGGAGATCAGTCACACGGGCGAGCAACAGGGCAACTTCCCCCAGGCGTTCACTCATCTCGCCCTGATCAGCGCGGCATTCAACCTGGACCGCGCCCTGGGGTGACCGGAGTTCACCGGTTCACCGGACATCGACAAGACATCCAACTTAGGTGAGGCTAACCTAAACAGGGGCGCGGCGGAGCCGCATGTCGATGCAGCCCCGACTCACCGAAGGGCAACCCGAGATGACGCCTGGCTCGTTCTTTCCGTACGTGATGCCGACCCCCGCGATGCTGCCCGACGACACCACGGGGTGGACCCTCGACGCGGGCCGGGCCGCGCTCGTGGTGCTCAACTTACAGAAGCGCTTCGTGCGCGTACTGGAGCAGGAGGGCGCCCCGACCGCCGAACTCCTCGCGAACACACACCGGCTGGTGAGCGCCGCCCACACCGCGGGCGTGCCCGTCATCCACTCCGTGCCCGCCGGGGAACGCGGACCCGCCCTGTACGTACGGCAGTCCGGCGCGCCGGCCGACCGGGACGGCGAGGCCTTCGCCGAGCAGGTCGAACCGCGCACCGGGGACGCCGTGCTCACGGCCCGCAAGCACAGCGCGTTCGCCCGGACCCGGCTGGACAGCCGGTTACGTGACCTGAAGCGGGATCAGGTCGTGATCGCGGGCCTGTTCGCCCGGGTCGGCGTGCTGATGACCGCCGCCGACGCCTGGGTGCAGGACCTGGAGCCCTTCGTCGTCGCGGACGCCGTCGCCGACGCGTCGGCCGGGAGCCATGAGTTCGCGCTCGAGTGGATCGCGGACACGTGCGGGGCGGTGACGTCCACCGACGGCGTGGTGACGGTGTTCGACCCCGCCGTGCCCGCGGCGGAAGCGGTCTGAGCCGCTCAGACGGACGCCGTGCGGCGGTCCAGCAGGGAGCGGTGGATCTCCCCCGCACGGATCGCGGTGGTGGACAGCAGGGTCGAGGTGAGTCCGTGGGTGTGCTCGGTGCCGCCCTGGAGGTAGATCCCCGCGGTGACGTCGTTCGCGGTCTCCACACGGTGGTCACGGGAGACCCGGATCGCGTCCCCGTCGTCCCGCAGACAGACCTTCGCCGCCTCGCCGAGCAGGGCGGTCAGGTCACGGGGCCGGTAGCCGGTGGCGTGGACGAGCACATCGGCCTGGAGGGTCTGCCGCTCCCCGGTCGGCAGGAACTCCACCGCCACGTCGAGCGCGCCGTCGCCGCGCGGGCGGACGTCACGGATGCGCGAGACGTTGAGGAAGCGCAGCCGCTCCCGGCCGGCGACCTTCTCCTGGTACGCCGTGGCGTACAGCGCCTCGATCAACTCCATGTCGACTACGGAGTAGTTGGTGGACCGGTGGTAGTCGAACAGGGACTGCTTGACCTCGGAGGGGGCGCCGAAGTACACGTCCACCGCCTCCGGGTCGAAGATGCGGTTGGCGAACGGACTGTCGTCGGCCGGGGTGTAGCCGTACTTGGCGAACACCGCGCAGACCTCGGCCTCGGGGAACGAGCGGTGCAGGTAGTCGACGGTCTCGGCGGCGCTCTGCCCGGCTCCGAGGACGACCGCGCGGCGCACCGGCTCCCCGGCGGCGGCGAGTTCGCTCACGCGGGGCAGTAACTGGCTGTTGTGCCAGACGCGTTCGGAGAGTTCGACGCCGGGCGGTACATGGGGTTCGAGGCCCACCGCCACGCTGATGTCGCGGGCCCGGCGGGTGACGGTCCGGCCGGGACGCTCCGGGTCACGGCAGACCACCTCGAAGTGCGTCACCGTGCCCGAGTCGTCGCGCACGGGGTCGATGGCGGTCACCACGTGGTCGTACGCCACGAGATGCCGCACCCGCTCGGCGGCCCACTCGAAGTACTCGTGGAACTCGACGCGGAGCGGGAAGAGGGTCTTCTGGTTCAGGAAGTCGATCAGCCGGCCGCGCTCGCGCAGGAAGCACAGGAAGCTGAAGTCGCTGGCCGGATCGCGCAGCGTGACAAGGTCCTTGAGAAACGACACCTGCATGGTGGCGTCGTCGATGAGCATCCCCCGGTGCCAGCCGAAACGCGGCTGGCGCTCCAGGAACAGGGCGTTGATCCGACGGTCCGCCGGAAGGTTCGCGTTGTGTTCGTCAATCGCTATGGCCAGGGCGAGATTTGACGGCCCGAAGCCGATTCCGAGGACGTCGTAGGTGGTGTCCGATCCCGTGAGCGGTGACTTCACCGTGGCATCGCCTCCCTCAGGCAGCCACATGTTAGATAAGGTTAGCCTTACCTTGCAATGGAGCCCGCCGAAGGGGAGAACCGCATGCGCGTCGCCATGTTCGGCTACCAGACCTGGGGCCACCGCACACTCCAGGCCCTGCTGGACTCCGATCACGAGGTCGTCCTCGTGGTCACCCACCCCAAGAGCGACCACGCCTACGAGAAGATCTGGGGCGACTCCGTCGCCGAGCTGGCCGAGAAGAACGACGTCCCCGTCCTCCTGCGCAACCGACCCGACGACCCCGAACTGCTCGACGCGGTCCGCGAGGCCGCGCCCGACATCCTCGTGGCCAACAACTGGCGCACCTGGCTGCCACCGGAGCTCTTCGACCTGCCGCCGCACGGCACGCTCAACGTCCACGACTCGCTGCTGCCGACGTACGCCGGCTTCTCGCCCATCATCTGGGCGCTCATCAACGGCGAGGAGCGCGTCGGCGTGACCGCGCACCGCATGAACGCCGAGCTGGACGCCGGGGACATCCTCGTGCAGCGCTCGGTGCCGGTCGGACCGACCGACACCGCGACGGACCTGTTCCACCGCACGGTCGACCTGATCGCGCCCATCGTGCGCGAGTCGCTCGACCTCATCGGGTCCGGCCGGGCCGCGACCCGGTGGCAGGCCCAGGACCGCAGCCGTGCCAGCTTCTTCCACAAGCGCTCCCAGGAGGACAGCCGCATCGACTGGAGCTGGCCCGCCGACCGCCTGGAGCGCCTCGTGCGGGCCCAGTCGGACCCGTATCCCAACGCCTACACGTTCCATCGCGGGCAGCGGATCAGGATCGTCTCGGCCGCCGTCTCCGAGGGCCGCTACGGCGGCACGCCGGGGCGCGTCTTCATCCCCGAGGGGGACGGCGTGGTCATCGTGGCCGGCGCGGACGCGCACAGCGGCCGCCACCCGGGGCTGGTCGTCCGACGGCTGCGCACCGACGACGGCACGGAGTACGCGGCGACCGACTACTTCCGCACGATGGGGGGCTATCTGACCGCTCGCCCCTGATCGAGCATGGTCAACTACCGCCAAAAACAAAGAAGTTGGCCGATAAGCGTTGCTAAGGCAAGGCTTACCTTGCTTTACTGACGCGCATGTCGAGAAAGCTTCTCAGCCCTCTTCTCACCGTCGCCCTGGCGGCAGCCCTGGCCGCCTGCGGCTCCGTCAAGGACGACTCGAACACCTCCTCCGACGCCTCCGGTGACGCGAAGGCGGACTCCTCGTCCGCCTTCCCGGTGTCCGTCAAGCACAAGTTCGGTACCACGGAGATCGCCAAGGCGCCCGAGCGGATCGTGGTGATCGGCAACGGCGGCACCGACGACATCGACGCGCTGTACGCCCTGGGTGTCACACCGGTGGCCGTCTCCAAGGACGCCCTCAGCAAGGACGGCGTCTACCCCTGGCTGAAGGACAGGATCGACACCAGGAAGACCGAGCTCCTCGACACGCTGACCGCCGTCGACTACGAGAAGGTCGCGTCCCTGCAGCCCGATCTGATCCTCGCCACCTCCGACTTCACCCTGGACAAGGACTACAAGAAGCTCGCCGCGGTGGCGCCGACCATCGGCTACGAGACGGCCTGGGGGCAGCAGACCTGGCAGGAGCACGTGCAGGTGGTCGCCAAGGCCGTCGGCAAGGAGGAGAAGGGCGAGCAGGTCGTCAAGGAGACCGAGGCCGCCATCGCCTCGGTGAAGGAGAAGCACCCGAAGCTGGAGGGCAGGACCTACAGCCTGTCCATCGGCAACACCCCCGCCAAGATCTTCACCATCGCCTCCGAGGACGACTTCGCCGCCAAGCTGATGAGCCAGGTCGGCATGGGCCTGCCCCCGTCGGTGAAGAACATCAAGACGGTCAACGGCAGCCCGACCGGTGAGCTGTCCTTCGAGCAGCTCGACAAGCTCGACGCCGATCTGGTCGTCATCGCGTTCACCACGCCGGACCTGAAGAAGGCGTTCGAGTCCAGCGACCTGGTCAAGAACATGTCCGCGGTGAAGGACGACCGGTACGTCGTGACCGACGTCGCCACCATCAGCCAGCTCCGCAGCCCGTCCGCGCTCGGCATCCCTTGGGCGCTGGACAACCTGGAGCCCGGCTTCAAGAAGCTCGACTGACGCCCGAGGGGGGCACGGGAGGGGCGGGGCGCCTTCGGGCTCCCCGCCCCTCCTTCCCATCCGGTCCTACTCATCCGGCCTGCGGTCTCACCTGCCGTTCAGGGCGGAGTCGACCTCGTCCGCCGACATGCCCTCGATCTCCAGGTGGATCTCGGCGACCTGCTCCAGGCGCCCCGGCGCCTCCTCCTCGGCGGCGAGCCGCTTGGCCATGCCGGCGGCCGTGAGGGTCGCGAACAGGGAGCGTACGGACACCTCCGAGGTGTCCAGCGCCTCACGCAGCCGGCCGACGATCACGGTGGCGAGCACCGAGTCCCCGCCGAGGGCGAAGAAGCCGTCGTCGAGGCCGACGCGGTCGACGCCGAGGACGTCCTGCCAGACGCGGGCCACGACCGTCTCCAGTGCGGTGCCGGGTGCCCGGTGCCGGTCCGCCTCCGCCACCTGCCACAACTCCCGTACGGCCCGGCGGTCGAGTTTGCCGTTGGCGGTGAGGGGCAGCTCCTCGGCCACGGCGATCCGGGCCGGGACCATGTGCGGCGGCAGCACGGAGCGCACCCAGTCCCGCAGCCCGTCCTCGGCCGTCCCCGCGTCGGCGGCCACCGCGGCCGCCAGCTGGACGCCCGGCCCCCGGGTCAGCCCGGCGACGGCACGCCGCACGGCGGGATGGCCCGCGAGCGCCGACTCCACCTCGCCCAGCTCGATCCGGAAGCCGCGCAGCTTGACCTGGTGGTCCCGGCGCCCGAGGAACTCCAGGGTGCCGTCCGGCCAGTACCGGCCGAGGTCACCGGTGCGGTACCAGCGCAGCCCGTCCGCCTCGGTGAACCTGTCGGCCGTACGGGAAGGATCGGCCCGGTAGCCGAGCGCCACCCCGTCCCCGCCGATCCACAGCTCCCCCGGCACCCAGTCCGGGCAGTCCCGCCCGTGGGCGTCGACGACCCGGCAGCGGACGTTGCGCAGCGGCGTGCCGTAGGGCACCGCCCGCCAGTGGGCGGGAATCCGAGCGCCCGTCACCTCGCAGACCGTGGAGTGGATGGCGGTCTCCGTCGTCCCGCCCAGACCGGTGAACCGGCAGTCGGGGGCCCGCTCGGCCAGCCGCCCGGGCAGGTCGGTGCCGACCCAGTCACCGCCGAGCAACACCGCCCGCAGGCTGCCGAGTTCACCGGGGCCGGTGGCGAGCAGCAGCATGTCGAGCAGCGGGGGGACGCAGTTGAGGACCGTCACCGCGTGGGTGCGGACGAGGTCGGCCCACTGGCTCGCCTCGCGCCGGTCGTCCTCGTCCACGAGCACGACGGCGCCGCCCGCGCCGAGCAGCCCGAAGGTGTCGTAGACGGAGAGGTCGAAGTCCAGGGCGGACAGGGCGAGACAGCGGTCCGAAGCGCCGACGGCGAAACGGTCGTTGAGGTCGTCGACGGTGTTCATGGCCGCCCGGTGGGGCACTTCGACACCCTTGGGCTCGCCGGTGGAGCCCGAGGTGAACAGCACGTAGGCGGCCTGTTCCTCGGCCACCGGCACCGGCTGCGCGAGCGGTGCGGTGCGCAGCGCCTCGGCGACCGGCAGGACGTCGAGGCCGACGCCCTCGACGGGGCGTCCGTCGGTCAGTACGACGCGGAATCCGGCGGTGGCGCGAATGCGGTCGCGGCGGGCGGGCGGCTGCTCGACGCCGATCGGCACGTACACGGCGCCCGCGGCCAGCGCCCCCAGTACGGCGGTGATCTGGTCGGGCCCCTTCGGGAGGCTGACCGCGACCGTGTCGCCCGGCCGTACGCCACGCCGTACCAGGGCGGCGGCCGTACGCAGGGCGCGGTCGGCCAACTCGCCGTAGGACAGGGCTCCTTCGGCGCCCCACAGCAGGGCGGGGGCATCCGGCCGCCCGGCGGCCCGCTCGAAGAAGCCCTGGTGCAGCAGCCGGTGGCTGCGCGGGCCTTCGGTGGAGTTCACCTTGGCGCGGACCGCCGACTGCCCGTCGGGCAGCAGGGCGGGCAACGGCCGCTCCCAGACCGTGTCGTCGTTTCCGAGCCGGGCGACGAGCCCGTGGAAGGCGGCGAACATCGCGTCGACCAGGCCCGCCGGGAAGGCGTCCTCCCGGACGTCCCAGTTGACCAGCAGACCGCCGTCGACCTCGGTCACCTGGGCGTCGAGGAGTACCTGCGGGCCCTGGGAGATGATCCAGACGGGCTTGCCGAAGGACTGCCGTACGCCCGCGTCGAAGAGCTCGCCGAGGTTGAGCGCGCTCGTGAACACCACCGGCGCCAGCACCTGTTCGCCGTTGTGCCGGGACAGGTCCCGCAGCACTTCGACACCGGAGTAGTCGCTGTGCGCCGCGTCGGTGTGCATACGGTCCTGGAGGCGCCGTGCGTGCTCGGTGAACGAGCCCGCTCCGGCCAGGTCGACATCGAGCAGGACCGAGCTGGTGAAGTCGCCGACGAGCAGGTCGACGTCGGGGTGGGAGCCCCTGCGGTCGAACATGGGCACGTTCAGCAGGAAGCGCGGCTGCCCGCTCCAGGCGGCCAGGACCTCGCAGAAGGCGGTCGCCACCGCCATGGCCGGGGTCAGCCCGTGCTGGTGGGCGCGGGCCGTCAGCCGCCGCTTCTCCTCGGGCGGCAGCCAGTGGTGGCGGCGGGTCACCCGGGTCGGGTCGGTGCGCTCCGCCTCAGGCACCAACGGGAGTTCGGGGGCGCTGGGCAGCTCGGGGATCCGCCGCTGCCACCACCGCCGCGCCTGGTCCCGGCTCAGCCGCCGGACGTCCGCGCGCTCCACGAGGTACTCCGGATAGCTGGTGCGGATGGCAGGGAGCGGTGTGCCGGAATCCTCGTAGAGCCTGCTGAGATCGCAGAGCAGTACGCGGTAGCTGAGCGCGTCGGCGGCGAGCATGTCGACATCGACGTGCAGCCGGCTCCCGCCGTCCGGCAGCAGCGAGAGCTGCACGGAGAACACCTGGCCCGCCGCGATGTCCAGGCGAGCGTGTGACGAGGAGTGGCGGACGTCCTCCAGCCTGGCCGCCGCCGTCCGGGCGTCCAGCGTCCGCAGGTCGTGGACGACCGTCACGGGCCGGCTGAGGCCGGGCAGGATCTCCTGGCGGCCGTCGTCGGTGAAGCGGGCGCGCAGCATGCCGTGGCGGGCCGCGAGGGCTCGTACGGCCGCGTCGAGCCGGTCGGGGTCGACGCCGGAGCCGTCGAACTCCACGTAGAGGTGGGCCGCGACGGATCCGAGGGCGGTCTCGTCGCCGCGGCCGATCCAGTAGGCGTGCTGCATCACGGCCAGCGGGAACGGCTCGCGCGGTCCGGGGGCGGGGGCCGGCGGGGCCGGGGCCGCGGCCGGTGGCGGCTCGGCGGGCCGCGCGGTGGCGGGGACGTGGGATTCCAGCAGCTCCCGCCAGGCGCGCAGTGTCGGTTCCTTGGCGAGTTCGGCGAAGCTGACCGGGATGCCCCGCTTGCGCCAGCCGCCCGCGATCTTCATCAGGGTGATCGAGTCCAGGCCCCAGGTGATGAGGCTGTCGTCATCGCTCGGGGGTTCCTCCGAGCCGAATGTGTCGGTGACCGAACGGAGCAGCTCGTCCGCGGTCGGGTGGTGCTGCGTCACCGGTTCCTCCGAAGTCGTCCGTGGTGGCTCAGAAGTCGTCGAAGTCGTTCTCGAAGTCGTCGATGTCGTCCTGGGTCAGTTCGACCAGGGGCAGGTCCGACGGGGTGAGGCCGCCTGCCGGGGAGTCATGGGCGTGCCGGGCGAGGCCGCGCAGGGCGCGCTCCCAGAGGGCGAGCAGGTCTCCCGCCTCGGACTCGGTCAGGAAGGTGTCCGGCCAGGAGGCGGAGACGTGCAGCAGGACACTGCCCGCCTGCTCCACGGCCACGGTGTCGATCTCCAGTCCGAAGGCCGCCGGGCGCCCGCTCTCCCGCGGCACCCGCAGCATCGGGGCCTCGGGGGCCAGCTCCCAGGGCTCGTCGGCCGCCCCGGAGGCGGTGAAACGGCCGAGGTGGTTGAAGAGGACCTGGGGCTGCGGCAGTTTCTCCAGGGCCGGCGCGGTGTCGGGGTTGAGGTGGCGCAGGAGGCCGTATCCCAGGCCGTGGTCCGGTACGGCGCGCAGCTGCTCCTTGATCCGCTTGAGCGCCGTGGCCGCGGCGGGTCCGCCGGACAGTGCCTCGTCGAGGTCCAGCGGGCCGGGGTCGATGCCGACCGGGTGGAACGTGGTGAACCAGCCCACGGTCGCCGTGAGATCGACACCCTCGGCGATGTCCTCCTCGCGCCCGTGCCCCTCCAGGCCGACGAGCAGCGAGCGGCCGGTCAGGTCACCGCGCCGCTCCCGCCAGGCCGCAGCGGCGAGCGCGAAGGCGGTGAGCAGGACGTCCGGGACCGCGGCGTGGTAGGCGGCCGGGACGGTCGTCAGGAGAGGGGCCGTGACGTCGTCCGGGAGGACGAGCGTGTGTTCGCGCGAGCTCGCCGTGCTGCCCGGGTCACGCTCCAGGAGGGGACGCGCCCCTTCCAACTCCCTTGTCCACCAGGCGAGTTCGCTGGCACGGTGGGGTTTGGCGGCCTCCTCGCCCAGAAGCCTGCTCCAGGCGCGGAACGAGGTGCCGGTGCGCGGGAGGGCTCGTCCCGACCGCCACGCCTCCGCCAGGTCGGCGGTGATGATCCGCCAGGACACCCCGTCGACGACCAGGTGGTGGGCGACGAGGAGCAGCCGCCCGGCGTCGGAGAACCAGACGGCCTGGAGCATGCGTCCGGCCGCCGGTTCGAGCCGGGCCACGGCGGCGGCCAGCTGCTCGTCGAGCACCGCGTCCCGCACCTCGCTCAGCAGGTCACTCGCTCGCACCGTTCCCTCGGCGGGCACCACCAACCGGTCCGTCAGCCGGGCACGGAGCATGTCGTGCCGGTCCAGGACCGCTTGGAGTACGCCGACAGCGGCGTCGTGGGTGAGATCCGGCGGGGTGACGAGCAGGACCGCCTGGGCGAGGCCGTCGTAGGAGCCGTCGGGGCCGGCCGTCCAGCGCATGACCGGGGTCAGCTCCGCCGCGCCGGTCGGCTCGTCGACGAGTACGGGTTGGGTGGGCTCGGCGGCGGCCGCCGCCAGACCGGCCGGGGTCGGGGTCTGGAAGACCTGCCGGGGGCTCAGGGCGAGCCCCTCCTTGCGGGCCAGGGTCACCAGCCGGATGGAGACGATGCTGTCTCCGCCGAGCTCGAAGAAGTTGTCGTCGACGTCGACGCGGCTCAGGCCGAGGACGGACGCGAACAACGCGCAGAGCCGGCGCTCGCGTTCGTCGGCGGGCGCCCGGGTCGGCGCGCCGGAGGCCGGGGTCCGGGGCGCCGGCAGGGAGCCGCGGTCGACCTTGCCGGAGGGCAGCAGCGGGAAGGCGTCCAGGGCGGTGAGCGTGCGCGGCACCATGTGTTCGGGCAGCCGTTCCCGGAGCCAGCCGTGCAGGTCGCCGAGGTCGTCGGCGGCCAGGTAGTACCCGGCGAGCTGCTTGACGCCGGGGGCGTCCTCCCGGATGACCACCACCCCGCGCCGGACACCGGGATGCTGTTCGATGATCGCCTCGATCTCCTCCAGCTCGACCCGCATGCCCCGGATCTTCACCTGGTTGTCCGCCCGGCCGAGGAACTCCAGGGTGCCGTCACGCTGCCACCGCACCAGGTCGCCGGTGCGGTAGAGCCGTTCGCCGGGCGGGCCGAAGGGGTCGGCCACCCAGTGGTCGGCGGTGCGCCGCGGGTCGTTCACATAGCCGCGGCCGAGATAGACGCCACCGGCGTACAGCTCGCCCGGCACCCCGACCGGCACCGGCTGCAACCGGTCGTCCAGGACATGGAGCCGGGTGTTGCCGTTGGGCCGCCCGATGGAGACGGCACTGCGGATGGCGCCGGTGCGGTAGACGACGTGGCTGACGCCGATGGTGGCCTCGGCCGGTCCGTAACCGTGGTACATCACGGCCGGGCTCGCGGCGCGGAAGCGGGCGAACAGCTCGGGGGTGAGCACCTCGCCGCCGCACCACACATGCCGCAGCGAGCGGGCCCGCCGGGCGAAGCCGTCCAGCTCCAGGAGCAGGTCGAGCATCGAGGAGACGAGGTAGGTGAAGGTGACCCGGTGGCGTTCGACGGTGTCGAGGAGATAGTCGACGTCGCGTTCGCCGCCCGGTTCGGCGACCACCACCCGGCCGCCGTTCGCCAGCGGCAGGAAGATCTCGTTGATGGAGATGTCGAAGCCCAGCGGCGCCTTGAACAGGGCCGCGTCCCCGGTACCGAAGCCGAGCAGGCCCCGCTGCCACAGCAGCCGGTGCGCGATGGCCCGGTGGCGGATCATGGCGCCCTTGGGGGCTCCGGTGGAGCCGGAGGTGTAGATGACGTAGGCGAGGCCCTCGGGATCGACGGGGACGGCCGGGTTGTCCGGCTGCCGCGGGCCGTCGAGGCGCACCTCGACGAACGGCGGGGCGTCGTCCCCGAGGACCGCTGTGTCGCCCTGCTTGCCCAGCACCGCCGTCAACGCCGCGCTCCGGCACACCTCGGCGATCCGGCGCGCCGGCCAGGACGGCTCCAGCGGCACGAACGCCCCGCCCGCCTTCAGCACGGCGAGCAGTCCCACGACCATCTCCACCGAGCGTTCCAGATGGATGCCGACGCGATGCTCGGGCCCGCCCCCCAGCGAGGTCAGCTGCCGGGCCAGGCCGTTGGCGCGGGCGTTGAGCTCGGCGTACGTCAGTCGCGTCCCGCCCTCGATGCCGTACTCCACCGCCGTGCGGCCGGGGGTCCTCGCCGCCTGTTCCTCGACGAGCGCGGTGAGGGTGGTGGCGGGCACGGGGTGCGCGGTGTCGTTCCACTCCCCCAGCATCAGGGCCCGCTCACGCGGGGTGAGGACGTCGGCGAGGGCCACGGGCAGGTCCGGGCGCCGGGCCAGGTCGCCCGTCAGCCGCACGAACCGCTCGACCATGTCCCGGGCGGTCTCGTGGTCGTACAGGTCGCGGCTGTGGACGAGCGCGCCGGTGATGCCGTCGCCGTCCGGCCGTTCGAAGACGTGGAAGGCGAGGTCGGTCTTGGCCGTGTAGTGGTCGACGCGCGGTTCGCTGAGCGTCAGCCCCGCGAAGTCCCTTGTCCCGTCGGGGGCTTGCTGGTGGGCGAGCATCACCTGGAACAGCGGATGCCGGCCCATCGACCGGGCCGGGGCGAGCGCGTCCACGAGCCGCTCGAAGGGCAGGTCCTGGTGGGCGTACGCGTCCACGTCCGTCTCGCGCACCCGGGCCAGCAGCGTGCGGAACGTCGGGTCGCCGGAGACGTCGGTGCGCAGCACCAGGGTGTTGACGAAGAGGCCCACGAGGCCGTCGAGGGCCGCGTCGCCCCGTCCGGCGACCGGGGTGCCGAGCGGGATGTCGTCCCCGGCGCCCAGGCGGCCGAGCAGGACCGCCAGGGCGGCCTGGAGCGCCATGAAGACGGTGCCGCCCGCCTCCCCCGCCAGGTCGCGCAGCAAGCGGTGGACCTCTGCGTCGAGGGTGAAGTCCACGGCACCGGCCCGGTACCCGGCGACGGCCGGGCGCGGACGGTCGGCGGGAAGCTGGAGTTCCTCGGGCATTCCCTCCAACTGCCGTGTCCAGTAGCTGAGTTCGGCCTCGGCGAGGCCGCCCTCGTCGAGCGACCTCCGCTGCCACAGCGTGTAGTCGGCGTACTGGACGGCGAGCGGCGGCCACGCGGGGCGGGCGCCGCGGAGCCGGGCCGCGTAGGCCGTCTCCAGGTCGCGCAGCAGCGGCTCCGCCGACCAGCCGTCGGTGGCGATGTGGTGGACGAGCAGCAGGAGGACGTGCTCGTCGGGGGCGAGGGCGTACAGCGTGGCCCGTACGGGGATCTCGGCGTCCAGCGCGAAACTGTACGCGGCGGCCTCGCTCAGCAGCCCGTCGACCTCTCCGGCCCGGGTCCGCACGACGTCGAAGGGCACGGCGGCGTCCGCCAGGACCCGCTGGCAGGGCGTGCCGTCGTCGTCCGGGAAGACCGTGCGCAGCGCCTCGTGACGCGTCACGACGTCGTGCAGGGCCGCACGCAGCGCGTCGGTGTCGAGCCGGCCCGTGAGACGTACGGCGGTGTGGATGTTGTACGTGGGGCTCGGCCCCTCCAGCCGGTACAGGAACCACAGCCTCGCCTGTGCGGAGGACAGCGGTACCGGGTCCGGGCGGCGGGCCGGCCGCAGCGCGGGGCGCCGCTCGGCGGCCGGGATCTCCAGGAGTGGGGCGAGCGCGGCCACGGTCGGCGTGTCGAAGACCGCCCGCAGGGGGACGACGGCCCCGAGCTCGGCCCGGATGCGGGCGACCAGGCGGGTGGCCAGGACGGAGTGGCCGCCGAGGGCGAAGAACTCGTCGTGGACGCCGACCGACGGCAGCCCGAGCAGGTCGGCGAAGAGCACGCACAGGGTCGCCTCCGCCCGGGTGCGCGGGACGGTGTCGGTGGTCAGGCCGGAGAGGTCGGGGGCGGGCAGGGCCGCCCGGTCGAGTTTGCCGTTGGGGGTCAGCGGCAGAGCGTCGAGGATGACGACGACGGCGGGCACCAGGTGCTCCGGGAGCGTCGCCCTGAGGTCCTGCCTGATCCCCAACGGTGTCGGCGAGGCGCCGGGCCGGGGTACGGCGTAGGCGACCAGCCCCGGCCCGCCCGGCTGGTCCTGGCGTACCGTCACCGCGGCCTGCGACACTCCGGGCAGCGCGGCCACGGCGGCCGCGGTCTCGCCCGGTTCGACGCGGAAGCCGCGGATCTTCACCTGGTCGTCGGACCGGCCCAGGAACTCCAGCGCCCCCCGCGCGCTCCAGCGCACCAGGTCGCCGGTGCGGTAGAGGCGGGAGCCGGGCGGGCCGTAGGGGTCGGCGACGAAGCGGCCGGCGGTCAGGCCGGGGCGGCGGAGGTAGCCGCGGGCGAGCTGGGCGCCGCCCAGGTAGAGCTCGCCGGTGACGCCCGGCGGGACGGGGCGCAGGTGCTCGTCCAGGACGAGGGTGCGGGTGTTCCACACCGGGCGGCCGATCGGTACGGAACCGGCGGCCGACCTCGCCCCGGCCGCGCACGGCCAGGCGGTGACGTCCACGGCGGCCTCGGTGGGGCCGTACAGGTTGTGCAGCTCGGTCCCGGGCAGCGACTCGGTGCACCGCTCGGCGAGTTCGGTGGGCAGGGCCTCGCCGCTGCACACCAGGCGACGAAGTACGCCGCGCGCCTGATCGGCGGCCGGGTCGTCGAGGAAGACGCGCAGCATCGAGGGGACGAAGTGCGCGGTCGTGACCCGTCGGTCGCGGATCAGCTCGGCGAGGTAGCCGGGGTCGCGGTGGCCGCCGGGCCGGGCGAGCACGAGCACGGCCCCGGTGATCAGCGGCCAGAAGAACTCCCAGACGGACACGTCGAAGCCGGCCGGGGTCTTCTGCAGCACCCGGTCGTCCGGGCCGAGCCGGTACGTGTCCTGCATCCACAGCAGCCGGTTGACGATCCCGGCGTGCGCGACGACGGCACCCTTGGGGCGGCCCGTGGAGCCGGAGGTGTAGATGACGTAGGCCGGGTGCTCGGGACGCAGGGGCTCGAGCCGGTCCTCGTCGGTGGGTTCGGCGGCGTCGAAGCCGGTGGTGTCCGTGTCGAGCAGGAGCAGGGGCACTCCGGGCGGCAGGATCCGGGCCGTGTCCGGGGCGGTCAGCACCAGCGTCGGCCCGGAGTCCTCCACCATGAACGCCAGCCGCTCGGCCGGGTATCCGGTGTCCAGCGGCACGTAGGCGGCACCTGCTTTGAGCACCGCGAGCAGCGCCACCACCAGGTCCGAGCCACGGTCCAGGGCCACCCCGACGCGGTGCTCGGGGCCTACGCCATGGGTGATCAGCAGCCGGGCGAGGCGGTTGGCGCGCGCGTGCAGGGCGGCGTAGTCGAGGGCCGGCCGGCCGTCGTCGGCGACGAGGGCGGGCGCGTCGGGGGTGCGGGCCGCCTGCCGTGCGAGGAGGTCGGTGAGGTGGGTGACGGGGACGGGGTGGTCGGTGGCGTTCCACTCCGCCAGGACCAGGTGCTGCTCGGCCTCGGTCATCAACGGCAGCCGGGAGAGGGCGCGTTCGGGCTCGGCGAGGGCTGCCGCGAGGAGCGTCTCCAGGTGGCGGAGCTGCCGGTCGACGGTGTCCGGGGTGAACAGGGCGCTGCGATAGGTGGCCTCGATCCGCAGGCGGCCGTCGGTGAGGAACGCCTCCAAGGAGAGGTCGAACTGGGTGGTGTCGTTGTGGACGGTCTCCCATTCGGCGCTCACTCCTGGGAACCGGGGTCCTTCGAGCCCCTGGGTGAGGAAGAGGAGCATGACGTCGAAGTAGACGGCGCGTCCCGGCTGCCGCTCCGGCTTCAGCCGCTCGACCAGCTTGTCGAAGGGCATGTCCTGATGGGCGTATCCGTCCGTGCACAACTGGCGTACGCGCTCGACGAGTCCGGCGAAGCCGGGGTCCCCCGCGAGGTCGGCGCGCAGGGCGAGGGTGTTGCCGAAGTTGCCGATCAGCTTCTCCAGGCCGGGCAGATCACGGTTCATGACGGCCGAGCCGATGGGGATGTCGGTGGCGCCGGTGGTGCGGTGCAGCAGGGCGGCCAGCCCCGCGAACAGCACCATGAAGGGGGTTGCGCCCGCGTCGCGCGCGAAGGCGGTGAGCCGGGCGGTGACGTCGGGGGCGAAGGTGTGGAAGCGGCGGTCGCCGTGTGCGGTGGGGCGGGCGGTGCGGGGGGCGTCGGTGGGCAGGGCGAGGGGGCGGGGCGCGGGCGCCAGGGCGGTGCGCCAGTGGTCGAGGTGCCCGGCCAGGCGTTCGTCGGTCCAGGTCGTGTGCTGCCAGTGCGCGAAGTCGCCGTACTGGAGGGGCAGTTGGTCGAGACCGGAGGGCTCGCCGGTGGCCGCCGCCCGGTAGAGGGCGGTCAGGTCGCGGGAGAGCGCGTTGAACGTCCCTCCGTCCCAGGCGATGTGATGCACGGTCAGTACGAGCGTGTGGTCCCGCTCGGCCCGTTGGATCAGCAGGGTGCGCAGCGGATGGTCGGTGGCGAGGCCGAAGGGGGTGCCCGAGGCGGTCCGGGCCAGGTCCGTCGCCTGCCGTTCCCGCTCCTCCTGCGTCAGCCCGCGCAGGTCGGCGGTGGCGAAATCCACCTCCGCCTCGGCGTCCACGACCTGCTCCGGAGTGCCGTCCTCGGCGGCCGGGTAGCGGGTGCGCAGTACCTCGTGGCGGTCGACCAGGCCCTGTAATGCCGCGCGCAGGGCGGCCGCGTCGAGCGGGCCGCGCAGCCGGATGGCAAGGCAGACGTTGTACGCGGGGCTGGCCGGGTCGAGTTGCTGGAGCAGCCACATCCGGGACTGGGCGTACGACAGGGGCAGCCGGGCCTGCGGTGGCCGCGGCGGGATCCGCTCCGCACGGGCGGCGGCGTCGGCCAGGCCGGCGCTCTCCAGCCTGCGGCGCAGGAGTTCGCGTTTGCGGGCCGCGAGGTCGGCGGTGGAGGTCTCCGTCACTGGTCTCCGCCTTTCAGGAGCAGTTCGAGGGACGTGGTCCAGAGCGCGGCGAGCCGCCCGATCTCAGCCTCCGTGAAGAGGCGTCGCGGCCACTGCCAGCACACCGAGAGTTCGGTTCCGGTGATCACCGCGTCGACGACGAGGGCGTAGGGGGCGGGCATCGCGGGATCGGCGCCGCTGCCCATGGCTCCGGTCTCGGGCGCACTGGTGAACACGGCGCTCTCGCGTCGTTCGCCCATCGTCATCCGGCCCAGGTAGTTGAACTGGATCTGGGGTTCGGGGAGTGGGGAGAGCAGCGGGGCCGTGGCGGGGGCGAGGTGGCGGAGCAGTCCGTATCCGATGCCCTTGTCGGGCAGGGCGGCCAGCTGGTCGCGGATCCGCCGCACCTGGTCCGCGCCGGGCCGGGGGCCGGGATCCAGCCGGACCGGGAAGACACTGGTGAACCAGCCGAGGGTGCTGGAGAGATCGGCGCCCGGCACGAGGTGCTCCTCGCGGCCGTGGCCCTCCAGCGCGATCAGCAGGGAGCGGTCGGGTGCGCCGCGCCAGGCCGGTACGGCGAGTGCCAGCGCGGTGAGCAGCACGTCCTGGACCGAGCTGGTGGTCAGGGGTTCGGTGAGGTCGGGCCCCAGGGTGGTCCAGTGCCTGCGCAGGGTGGCCCTGGTGTCCCGGGCGGGGTCGAGAGGGCCGGTTCCGAGGGGCGGTTCGGGCCGGTCCAGTACGCCCTGCCAGAAGGCGAGTTCGGGCGATCGGCCCGGCGCCAGCTCCCGCAGCTCCCGCGCCCACTCCCGGAAGGAGGTGCCGACGGGTGACAGGTCCCTGCCCTCCCAGGCGGCGGCCAGGTCGGCGACGAGTACGCCCCAGGAGGCGGCGTCGCACACCAGGTGGTGCAGGACGACCAGCAGCCGCCCCTCGCGACCGCCGCCGGCGTCGAACCACAGGAACCGGGCCATCGCCCCGGTGGCCGGGTCGAGTTCGGCGACCAGCTCGTCCATCGCCTCCGGAACCAGGGCGCCGATCGCCGTGTGGCTCAGGCGCCCGGCGTCGATCCGGCGTACGCAGTCGGCGGCGTGGACCGCGCCCGCGGGTGCGGCGTGCAGGCGCCAGGTCCCGTCCGCCGACCGGGCGAAGGTGGAGCGCAGCAGGTCGTGGTGGTCCAGGACGGACTGGACGGTGCGGTGCAGGCCGTCGAGGTCCGTCTCGGGCGGGGTGCGCAGGAAGCGGGCCTGGCTGAGGGCGCGGAAGGGGCCGTTCTGTTCGGTGAGCCAGGTCAGGACGGGGGTGAGGGGTATGTCGCCGGTTCCCGCGTCGGGGTCGCCGGCGCGGCGCTCGGTGGTGCCCGGGCGGTCGGCGAGTTCCGCGATCGTGGGCCGCTCGAAGACGTCGCGGGGCGAGATCGCCAGCCCGGCCGCCCGTGCCTGGCTGACCAGCCTCATCGACACGATGCTGTCGCCGCCGAGGGCGAAGAAGCTGTCGTGCACCCCGACCGTGTCCAGCCCGAGCACCTCGGCGAACAGCGTGGCGAGCTGTTCCTCGACCGCGTTCCGGGGCGGTTGCGCGGCCGGCCCGGCGGACCGGGAGGGTGCCGGGAGGGCGGCGGTGTCCAGCTTGCCGTTGAGGGTGAGGGGGAAGCCGTCCACCGGGACGAAGGCCGACGGGACCATGTAGTCGGGCAGTACGGCGGCCACAGCCCGGCGCAGCGGCTCGGCCGTGTCCTCGGCCGGGGGCGCGGTGAGGACGACGTAGGCGACAAGACGCCGTACGCCGGGTGTGTCCTCGCGGACGACGACCGCCGCGCGCTCGACGAGCTCGTGCTCCAGCAGCACCGCCTCGATCTCGCCGGGTTCGATCCGGTAGCCCCTGATCTTGACCTGGTCGTCGACCCGGCCCAGACACTCGACCAGGCCGTTCGCGGTCCAGCGGGCGATGTCGCCGGTGCGGTACATAAGGGTGCCGGGGCGGTCCGAGAAGGGGTCGGCGACGAAGCGGGCCGCGGTGGCGGACGGTTGGCCGAGATAGCCCCGGGCCAGGCCCGCGCCCGCCACGTACAGCTCGCCCTCCACGCCTGCGGGGACGGGGTTGAGGTGCCCGTCCAGGATGTAGAGGGTGCCGCCCGCCACGGGGCGGCCGATCGAGGGCCGCTCGCTGAGGGCGAGGTCGCAGTCGGCGGAGTCGACCGTGCATTCGGTGGGGCCGTAGAGGTTGTGCGCGGCGAGTCCGTCGGTGTCGCGCAGGGTGCGCCAGAGGTCGGGCGGTACGGCCTCGCCGCCCACGCCGAGCACCTTCAACTCGGCCTGCCAGTCGCCGCCCTGGGCCACCAGCTCGCCGAGCAGGGACGGGGACAGCTCGATGAACTCGATGCCGTGCCGGGTGAGGAAGTCGCGCAGGGCCGCGGGGTCGCGGCGGACGTCCTCGGGGACCATGTGCAGTTCGTGTCCGGCGAACATCCACAGCATGGGCTGCCAGGAGGCATCGAAGGCGATGGGCCAGGCGTGGCCTATGCGCAGGGCTTTGCCGGTTGCCGTGGAGGCCGGTTCGTGCAGGGCGGCGTTGTGGGCGGTGAAGAGGTTGGTGATGGCTCGCTGGGGGACGACCACGGCTTTGGGGCGGCCGGTGGAGCCGGAGGTGTAGATGACGTAGGCGGGGTGTTC
This sequence comes from Streptomyces sp. NPDC057623, assembly GCF_042800355.1. Lineage (NCBI taxonomy): Bacteria > Bacillati > Actinomycetota > Actinomycetes > Kitasatosporales > Streptomycetaceae > Streptomyces > Streptomyces sp. NPDC057623. The sequence continues at coordinate 21,700 of NZ_JBHVGZ010000041.1, read as the reverse complement.
CGGGAGGAGGGGGGTCAGGCGGTCGGTGTCGGTGAGGTTGGAGGAGGGCGTGTTCGCGAGGCGGGTCCGTGTACCGGGGGCGTCGAGGAGTACGGTGCAATCGGGTGGGAATGCCGGGTGCCGGCCGCTGACCGTGTGCGGCTGGTCGGGCCCGCGCGGCGGAGCCGCACAGGTCGGGGCCTCGCGCCCCGCGGAGCAAGGCGTCGCGGTCGTCGTGGTGACAAGAGCCACCGGACCCGCGTCTTCCAGCATGGCCGCGATGCGCTCCTGTGGCCACGTCGGGTCCAGTGGCAGGTAGGCCGCTCCCGCCTTCTGGATGGCCAGGAGTGCGGTCATCGTGTCCGGAGTCGGGGGCAGCGCGAACGCCACGACCCGTTCCGGTCCGGCGCCCGACTCGACCAGGCGTCGCGCCAGTTGATTGGCGGCGGTGTTCAACTGGTCGAACGTCAGACTCCGGCCCTCCCCCACCACCGCCACCGCGTCCGGCGTCCGTGCCGCCTGTGCCTCGAAGATCTCCGGCATCGTGCGGTACCGGCCCGGTAGCCGCTCCCCCACGCCGCCCGCCAGCAGCGTCGCCCGCTCCTCGGGCGCGAGGACATCCAGCGCGGCCAAGGGGGCGTCCGGGTCGGCCAGTACGGCCGCCAGCAGGCGCTCGAAACGGGTAGCGAGCCTCTCCACCGCCGCACGCCCGTAACAGTCGGGGCGGAACTCGAAGACCACGCCCAGTTCGCGTTCGGCGAGCACCGCCAGGGTCAGGGGGTAGTGGGTGGCTCCCGAACCCTTGACCTCGGCGATCCGCAGTCCGGCGGACGCCTCGGCCTCGGCCACCGCCGCCTCGTCGACCGGGTAGTTCTCGAAGACGAGCAGGGTGTCGAAGAGGTCGCCCGCTCCGGCGAGGCGCTGGATCTCCGTCAGGCCCAGGTGCTGATGGTCCATCAGCCGGGACTGCTCGTCCTGGAGGCGACGCAGGAAGGCACCGGCTCGCTCGCCGGGCGGTACGTTCACCCGGACCGGCACCGTGTTGATGAACAGGCCGATCATCGAGTCCGCGCCGGCGAGTTCCGCCGGCCGTCCCGCCACCGTCGCCCCGAAGACCACGTCGTCGCGGCCGGTCAGACGCGCCAGCAGCAGGGCCCACAGTCCCTGGACGACCGTGTTGACGGTGACTTTGCGACTCCTGGCGAACTCCTGCACCCGGCCGGTGAGTGCCTCGGTCAGTCGCAGCTCGTGCAGCTCGGGCAGGACCGGCACGAGTGCGGCGGGCGACGGCGCCAGGAGCGTCGGTGTCGCTCCGGCCAGTGCCTGGCGCCAGGTGTCGGCGGAGGCTTCCCGGTCGCTGGAGGCGAGCCAGGCGAGGAAGTCGCGGTACGGGCGTACGGCGGGCAGCGGGGCCGTGCTGCCGGGGGCGAGCTGGGCGGCGTAGAGGTGGAGGAGTTCGCGGACGAGGAGCGGGATGGACCAACCGTCGAGCAGGAGGTGGTGGTTGGTGAGGATCAGCAGCCAGCGGTCGGCGGCCCGGTGGACGAGCGTCAGGCGCAGCAGGGGCGGGTCGGTGAGGTCGAAGCGGGCGGCGGCGTCCGCGGCGACCAGCCGGGCCACCTCGTCCTCCCGCGTCGTCTGCGTCTCGGCCCAGTTCACGGGGACCTGCTTGAGCACCACCTGCACCGGTTCGTCCAGGTCCTCGTGGAGGAAGGCGCTGCGGAGGTTGGCGTGCCGGGCGAAGAGCTCCTCGGCGGCCGTGCGCAGGAGGGCCGGGCGCAGGGGGCCCTCGATCTCCACCAGGGACTGCATGGTGTAGACGTCCTGGGCGCTCTCGTCGAACAGGGCGTGGAACAGCAGGCCCTGCTGGAGCGGGGAGAGCGGCAGGACGTCCTCGACCAGGGAACCGTCGTCCCCGGGTGGCTTGCTCATCGAGTCCTCCACCTCGCCTTGACGTTGTCGAGCTGCGACTGGCTGAGTGACACGAGCGGGGCGCCGGTCGGAGTGAACCCCTCGGGCGCGGGGACGGTTTCGTCGGGCAGGGCCCGGGCGAGGCCGGCCGGGGTGCGGTGGGTGAAGACGTCCCGTGGGGAGAGCGCGAGTCCGGCTCTGCGGGCCCGGTCGGCCAGCCGGACGGAGACGATGCTGTCGCCGCCGCGTTCGAAGAAGTCGTCGTGGATGCCGACCCGTTCCAGCCCCAGCACCTCGCCGAACAGTCCGCACAGCACCTTCTCCGGTTCGGTGCGGGGCGGCTCGAAGGCGGACGTCTCGGTGAAGTCGGGGTCGGGCAGCGCGCGTCGGTCGAGTTTGCCGCTGGGGGTGAGCGGCAGCTCCTTGAGGATCACCACCGCCCACGGGACCAGATGAGCGGGGAGCCGCTCGGCGAGGGCGCGGCGCACGGCCAGGGCGTCGAGGGCGGCGCCGGAGTCCGCCACGACGTAGGCGACCAGGCGTCGCGGTGCCGAGCCGTCCTGCCTGGCCACGACGGCGGCCCGGCCGACGTCGGGCAGCGCGCGTATCGTCGCCTCGATCTCGCCGGGCTCGACCCGGAAGCCCCTGATCTTGACCTGGCCGTCGGCCCGGCCGAGGAACTCCACGGTGCCGTCGGCCCGGAGTCCGGCCAGGTCGCCGGTGCGGTACAGGCGGCTTCCCGGGGGGCCGAAGGGGTCGGCGACGAAGCGTTCGGCGGTGCGGCCGGGTTGGCCGAGGTAGCCGCGGGCCAGTCCGTCGCCGGCGAGGTACAGCTCGCCGACTGCGCCGAGCGGGGACGGCCGCAGGAACGGGTCGAGGACGTGGACGCGGGTGTGGGCGATCGGCCTGCCGAGGGGTACCGGCCCCTCCCCGCCGTCGTGGACGTGGATCAGGCTGTCGCCGGCCGCCTCGGAGCAGCCGTAGAGGTTGACCAGGCGGGCCCGGGGCCAGCGGCGGGTGAGGGCGTCGGCCAGTTCGCCGGGGAGGGTCTCGCCGCTGGAGATCCAGGTACGGACGGAGGAGAAGGCGTCCGGCGGGGCGGATTCGACGAGGGTGGTGTAGAGGCTGGGGACCGCGGTGAGGAGCGTGGCCCGGTGCCGGTCGGCCAGTGCGGCGAGGGCGGTCGGGTCGCCGGTGGCCGCGTCGTCGGCGAGGGCCACCGCGTCGCCCGCGACGAGGGCGCCGAGCAGTTCGGTGAGGCCGTCGATGAAGCTCAGCGGGCTCTTCGCGACACGGACGCCCGGCGAGTCGTGGGGTGAGTGGTCCGGTGCGTCCGCGTGGCCCAGCTCCCGGCCCCAGTGGAGTCGGTTGGCCAGGGCCAGCTGGGTGCCGATCACGCCCTTGGGGCGGCCGGTGGAACCGGACGTGAAGATGACGTAGGCCGGGTGGTGGGGCGACAGGTGCGGTCGCTGTCGCAGCGGTACGGCGGCCTGCGCGGTCGGCGGACAGACCGACTCCCGCTCGATGCCGAGCTGTTGCGCGGTCGCCGTATCGCAGATCACCAGCACGGGCCGGGCTTCGTCGAGCATCAGCGCGATGCGGTCGGGCGGGTAGCCGGGGTCGACCGGCATGCAGGCGGATCCGGCCTTCAGTACCGCGAGGAGTGCGGTCACCAGGTCGGGGCCGCGGGGCAGGGCCACGGCGACCACGGACTCCGGGCCGGTGCCCCGCGCGACCAGGGCGGCCGCCAACCGGTCGGCCCGGGCGTCGAGTTCGGCGTACGTAAGGGTGGTGTCCCCGTGCAGGACGGCGGGGGCGTCGGGGGTGCGGGCCGCCTGGCCCTCGAACAGGGCGCGGACCGTGGGGTGCGGGAGCGGGGGTTCGTCCGGGGCGGGCGGGTCGTCGGCCGGCCTCGGCACCGGCGGAAGGGCGAGCCGGGCCACCGGGGTTGCCGGTCGCTCGACGAACTCTCCTATGAGCGCGTCCAGTTGGGCCGCGACACGCCGCACGGCCGGGCCGTCCAGCGCGGAGGGCCGGTGACTGAGTGTCAGTGTCAGCCGGTCGCCGGGCAGGGCGGTGAGCGTCAGCGGGTAGTGGGTGGCGTCGTGGACCGATACGCCGGTCATGCGGGGGCCGTCCGTACCGAGGGCCCGGGCGATGCCCTCGTCGTCGATGGGGTAGCTCTCGAAGACCAGCAGGGTGTCGAAGAGGACGGTGTGCCCGGTGGCGCGCTGGATGTCGGCGAGGCCGAGGTGGCGGTGGTCGAGGAGGGCGGACTGCTCGGACTGGAGCCGGGTGAGCAGGTCCGCGAGCGGCTCCGCGGGACGCAGCCGGACGCGGACCGGCAGGGTGTTGATGAGGAGGCCGACCATGGACTCGATGCCGGGGACGTCGGCGTCGCGGCCGGAGACGGTGGCGCCGAGGACGACGTCCGTGCGGCCGGTCAGTCTGCCGAGCAGGACGGCCCACAGGCCCTGGAGCACGGTGCTGACGGTCAGTCCGTGGGCCCGGGCGGTGGCGGTGAGCGCCTCGGTGTCCCGCTCGGCGAGTTCCCAGGCATGCCTGTCCGGCTCCTCTGCCGGAAGGTCCCGGACGTCGGGCGCGATGAGTGACGGTTCGTCAAGTCCGGCCAGGGCGGCCCGCCATGACCGTTCGGCGGCCCCGCGGTCGCGGCGGGCCAGCCAGGCCAGGTAGTCGCGGTAGGGCCGTACCCGCGGCAGGGCGTCGAGGTCGCCGTCCGAGGCGTACAGCTGGAAGAGTTCCCGCACCAGGACGGGCGCGGACCAGCCGTCCCAGAGCAGGTGGTGCGAGGAGATCACCAGGCAGTGGTGCCGGTCGTCGAGCGTGACCAGCCGGAACCGCAGCAGCGGTGGGCGGGCCAGGTCGAACCGCTCCGCCCGGTCCTGAGCCAGCAGCCGCTGGAGGGCGGGCTCGCGCTCGTCGGGCGGCAGCGCGGACAGGTCGGTGACCTGCCAGGGGACTCGGACCGCGCTCCTGATCACCTGGACCGGCCGCCCGGAGCGCTGGGTGCGGAACGCGGCCCGCAGGTTGGCGTGCCGGGCGAGCAGCTTCTCGACGGCCCCGCCCATGCGCGGTGCGTCCAGCGGCCCTTCGAGACGAAGGGCCGTCTGGCCGGTGTAGACGTCGTGACCCTGTGCGTCGTACAGCGCGTGGAAGACCATCCCCTCCTGCATGGGCGACAGGGGGAGCACGTCCTCCACGGCCGGGCGGCCGGCCATCAGCCCTCGGTCCGGCGCATGGCCTCGGCCAGGCTGCGCGGGCGCATGTCCGTCCAGTGCCGTTCGACGTACTCCAGACAGGCGGCCCGGCCGTCGGGGCCGTGCACGGACTGCCAGCCCTCGGGTACGGGCGCGAAGTCCGGCCACAGGGAGTGCTGGCCCTCGTCGTTGACCAGGACGCGGAAGACGCCGCTCTCGTCGTCGAAGGGATTGGCCATGGCTCAGTTCCTCTCCTGCTCGCCGGACTGACGTGGCGCGGTGTGGGTGAAGGCTCCGGTGAACTGGTCGGCCGCGCCCGGGACCGGTTCGGCGGGGTCGGCGCCGAGTGCGACGACCCGGTTGGCCTTGTCGACATGGACGACCCGCGGCCGGTGGGCGGCGCGCTCGGACTCGTCGAGTGCGGCGAACGACATGATGATCACCAGGTGGCCGGGGTGGACGAGATGGGCGGCGGCGCCGTTGATCCCGATGACGCCGCTGCCGCGTTCGCCGGTGATGGCGTAGGTGGTGAGTCGGGCGCCGTTGTCGATGTCGACGACCTGGACGGCTTCGCCCTCGACGATGTCGGCGGCTTCCATGAGGTCCTGATCGATCGTCAGGGATCCCACGTAGTGCAGATCTGCCTGGGTGACGGTGGCTCGGTGGATCTTGCCGTTCAGCAAGGTGCGGTGCACCATGACCCCCCTGAGGAGATTACTTAGGTGAGGCTAACCTAAATCAACTGTCGCCGGGTGGGGAAGAACGGTCGCGGAAGAACTCCAGAAGCACCCGGTTCACTTCGTCGGGCCGCTCCAGGTAGCCGTAGTGCCCACAGCCCTTGATCTCCTGGTAGACGGCACCGGGAATGGCGTCGGCGACCTCCCGCCCCAGCTGCGGCGGCAGGATGACGTCGTCCGCGAAGCCGACGACGAGACAGGGCACGTCGATGGCCCGGTAGGCGGCCAGTCGGCCCTCCGGGACCTGGAGGTCCAGCTGGGCCCGCGCACCGGGCCCTCTGGGCTGCGGGGAGAACTCGAACAGCTCCAGCCAGTCCCGGGTCTGCCGGTCGTCGCCCAAGGTGGCCGGGGAGAGGTTCTCCAGGACGCGGATCCAGGCCGTGTAGGCGGGCGGCAGCTCCAACCCGCTCTCATGCAGGGCACGTTCGGCCTTCGCCATGGCGGCGCGCAGCAGGTCCGTGCGGCCACGGGTGGCCATCAGCACGCCCTGCTCGACCAGTTCGGGGCGTGCCAGCATCAGCTCCTGGACGACGTACGCCCCCATGGAGACGCCGACGAAGCGGCACGGGGCCAGACCGAGGTGCTCGGCCAGGCCCGCGGTGTCGGCCACCAGGTCGTCGACGGTGAAGCCGTCCGGGCACTCGTCGGTCGGTGGAATGCCCCGGTTGTGGAAGGTGACGACCCGATGGCCGGCCTGGACGAGCGCCGGCACCTGGTGGAGGTGCCAGGCCCGTCCCCCGGCGCCCTGGCCCATCACCAGGAGCACGGGCTCGCCCTCGCCGGTGTCCTCGTAGTGGAGCCGGATTCCGTTGATCCGCGCGCTCGGCATGGTTCTCCGCCCTGTCGTGGGGGGGGATTGCGTCAGTCGGCTGCCGGAGACGTCTCGGCGGGCGTCGCCCGGCCGCCCCCGCCGCCGTCTCCGTCGGCATCCCCGTCCCCGTCCGGAGGCCGGCCGAGCGTGGCCTTGCGCAGCTCCGGCATGGCCAGGGCCAGCGCGCCGACACCCGCCAGACAGACCACCCCTCCGACCACCACGGCACCGCTCGACGAGCCGAGCGCCCTGGCCACCAGGCCCGCCTCGACGTTGCCGACGGACGGGCCGGCGGTGGCCTGGGCGAGCCACAGGCTGCCGACCCGGCCCTGGAGCCGGTCCGGCGTGTAGTGCTGGAGCAGGGCCCGGCGCAGGATCTCCGAAGCGGTGTCCCCGAGGCCGGCCAGGGCCAGGAAGGCCAGGGCCAGCCACAGGTCGGTGCTGAGCCCGAAGCAGGTGATCGCCACGCCCCAGACCGCGACCGAGCCGATCAGCGCCCGCCCTGTGTGGTGCACCCGGCCGGTCCAGCCGCTGGTCAGCGCGCCGAAGAAGGCGCCCACCGCGGGGGCGGTGTAGAGCAGTCCGACGGTGGACGGGCCGCCGTCGAAGTGCTCGGTGCCGAGTTCGGGGAAGAGCGCGTACGGCATGGCGAAGACGACCGCGCACACGTCGATCAGCAGCAGTCCGGCCACGACCTGGTTGCCGCGCAGGAAGCGCAGCCCCTCCCCCATCGCCTTCAGCGGGTGCTGCGCCTCGGCCGGACCCTCGGGGGCGAGCTTCGGCAACGGGGCGAGCAGGGCGAGTCCCACGACATAGATGGCCGCGTCGATCGCGAAGCACCAGGCGACGCCCGGTCCGGCCGCGATCACGCCCGCGAGCGACGGGCCCACCATGCCGCCCAGCTGGGCGGTCAGGGTCGTCAGCGCGCCCGCAGCGGCCAGTTGCCCGGGCGCCACCAGGGCCGGGGTGGCGGCCATCAGCGCGGGACCGCCCAACCCGGCGGTGAAGCCCGCCAGTACGGCCGCCACGAAGACGAACCACACCCGTGGGTCGGGCAGCGCCGCGTTCACCGCCAGTCCCGCGATCACCACCGCGGTCACGGCCCGGGTGACGAGCATGACCTTGCGCCGGTCGGCCCGGTCGGCGAGCAGCCCGCCCGTGACCAGACCGACCAGCAGCGACAGACCCAGCACCAGGCTCATCAGCCCCACCTGCACGGACGAGCCGGTGAGGTGGTAGATCTGGAGACTGGCCGCCACCGAGGTGAGGTGGGTGCCCACCATGGAGATCGCCTGGGTGGCGAAGATCAGTCTGAAGTCCCTGCTGGAGCGCAACGGCGCTACGTCGACGACGACTTCTCCCAGCTTCACGCGCGCCCCTGACCCTGTGCCGGGACGACGTAGGGGGCGACGCTGCGGAGCTTCTCGCAGGTCTCCTCCAGCTCCCGCGCCGGGGTCGACCCGGCGAGGATGCCGGCGCCCGCCCGCAGCCAGGTGCGGCCGTCCTCCTCGAAGATGCTGCGCAGGACGAGTGCCGCGTCCAACGCGCCGTCACTGCCGGCCCGCAGCACCGCCCCGCTGTAGATGCCGCGCGGTTCCTTCTCCAGCCGCGCGATGGAGTCGTACGCCGGGGCCTTGGGGATGCCCGAGGCGGTCACGGCGGGGAACACCGCGCGCAGGACGTCCCAGGCGGTGGCGGACTCGGCCAGCAGGCCGTGCACGCTGGAGCCGAGGTGCTGCACACTGCCGCGCCGGCGGACGGTCATCAGATCGCGCACGGAGACCGACCCCGGCCGGCAGACGGTGGCCATCTCCTCCTCGGCCAGTTTGACCGACAGCACGTGTTCGGAGATCTCCTTGGGATCGGCGAGGAGTTCGGCGCGCAGGCGCTCGTCCTCCTGCTCGCCGAAGCCGCGGGCGCGGGTGCCGGCGAGGGGCTGGGTGACGACCTCGCCGTCCGCGCTGACCTCGGCGACGGTCTCGGGGCTGAACCCGGTGACCCGGCGCCCGCCGAGGTCCACCAGGAAGGAACGGGCCGGGGTGTTGTGCGAGCGGCCGTGGACGTAGGTGGCGACGAAGTCGACCGGGAAGGGTACGTCCACGGTCCGGGAGAGGATGACCTTCTGCAGCTCGGTCGTCCGTATCTCCTCGATGGCCTGGGCCACCATGTCCGGGTAACGGCCTTCCCCGTCCGAGACGTCGACGGGGCGGGGTACGGCGGTGCGGGGTCCGGCGCCACGGTGCTCGCCGGTGCGGTGCGCGTGGGTGGGCTGGAGTAACCCGGTCAGCGCGTCCAGCGTCTCCTGGTCGGCGCTGCGCAGGACGACGCCTTTCTGACTGAGCCTCACTTCGCTGTGCGGGACGAGCAGATGGAGCAGATCGTCGTCGCCCGCCCGGTCGGGGCGGCCGGTGTGGAGATGGGAGAACTCGAAGGCCATCCAGCCGTAGGCGTTCCAGCCCTCGACGGCCATCCGGTTCAGTTCCTCGTGGACCTGGCGCAGCGGGTGTGGGCCGAGCGGGGTCGCGGTCGCCTCGTCGAGCCATCGGCGGCGGATCTCGGAGCGGCTGACCAGGATCTCGCCGAGCGCCCCACCGGCGAACCAGAAGTCGCCGTTCTGTTCGTAGATCACGTACTGGTCGAACAAGCCCGACTCCGCCAGCTCTGCCGCCAACTGGACGGGGTCTCCCGGCAGTTCCGTCTCCGCGCTCCGATAACGCAGCAAGGACCTACCTCCCTGGACTTAGGTTAACCTAACCTAATTCAGTAAGACCCTAGCCTCCCCATCGCGGCGCCGTCCAGATCACACCCCCAGGCTTGACCCCGCCGATTCATTAGGCAAGCCTTTCCTAAACAGCAGGCGGGAGTTGAGGATGCTCGACGGTTGGGTGCCCTGGCCGGAGCCGTTGGCCGAGAAGTACCGCGCAGAGGGCTACTGGGAAGGCCGGCCGCTGGACCGGCTGCTGAAGGACAGCGCCGAGCGGGCGCCGGGGCGGACCGCACTCGTCGACGCCGACGGCAACCGGTGGACGTACGCCGAACTCGATCTGCGCGCCGACCGGACGGCGGCGGGGCTGCGAAGGCTCGGCATCGGGAGCGGCGACCGGGTGGTCGTCCAACTCCCCAACACCGACGCGTTCGTGGTGCTGTTCTTCGCGTTGCTGAGGGCGGGCGCGATACCGGTACTCACCCTGCCCGCGCATCGCGAGAGCGAGATCGCGCATGTCGCCGAGGTGTCCGGCGCCACCGCCTACGCGATCCCGGACCTGCACGACGGCTTCGACCACCGCGCGCTCGCCCGGGCCCTGCGCAAGGCGGTGCCCGGCGTCGAGCACATCCTGGTGGCGGGCGACGCCGCCGAGTTCACCCCCCTCGCCGACCTGGACGCCGACCCGGTCCCACTGCCCGTGCCCGACCCCCGGGACGTGGCCGTGCTGCTGCTGTCCGGCGGCACGACCGGCAAACCGAAGCTCATCCCGCGCACCCACGACGACTACGCGTACAACGTCCGCGCGAGCGCCGGGGTCTGCGGCTTCGACCGCGACACCGTCTATCTGGTGGTGCTGCCGACGGCACACAACTTCGCGCTGGCCTGCCCCGGCCTGCTCGGCACGCTGATGGCGGGCGGCACCGTCGTGCTCTCCCCCACACCGAGCCCCGAGGACGCCTTCGCGCTGATCGAGCGGGAGAAGGTCACCGCCACCGCCGTGGTCCCGCCGATCGCGCTGCTGTGGCTGGACGCGGTCGAATGGGAGGAGGCCGACCTCTCCTCGCTGAGCCTGCTCCAGGTCGGCGGCTCCAAGCTGGGCGCCGAGCCCGCCGCCCGGGTCGCACCGGCCCTCGGCTGCACGCTCCAGCAGGTGTTCGGCATGGCCGAGGGCCTGCTCAACTACACCCGACTCGACGATCCGTCCGAGCTCGTCAACGGCACGCAGGGCCGCCCGATGTCCCCCGCGGACGAGGTCCGCGTGGTCGACGAGGACGACCGCGACGTACCGCCGGGCGAGAGCGGCGAGTTGCTCACCCGCGGCCCCTACACCCTGCGCGGCTACTACCGCGCCGCCGAGCACAACACCCGCGCCTTCACCACCGACGGCTACTACCGCACCGGCGACCTGGTCCGGATCCTGCCCTCCGGCCATCTGGTCGTGGAGGGCCGCGCCAAGGACCAGATCAACCGGGGCGGCGACAAGATCTCCGCCGAGGAGCTGGAGAACCACATCCTCGCCCACCCCGGCGTGCACGACGCGGCCGTGGTCGGCATGCCCGACGAGACGATGGGCGAGCGCACCTGCGCCTACCTCGTCGCGCGCGGACAGGCCCCGGGCCAGCGGGAGTTGGCCGCGTTCCTCACCGAGCGCGGAGTCGCCGCGTACAAGCTCCCCGATCGGGTCGAGGTCGTCGAGGCCTTTCCCGGCACCTCGGTGGGCAAGATCGACAAGAAGGCGCTCGGCCGGCTGATCGCCGAACGCCTCCGCACGGAGGGCAGTGGTGGCAACTGAGGCCGGTTCGGCCCCTCTCGTACGGACGGACAAAGCGGGCAAGCACTCCCCCCGGCGCCGCGACTCGACCCGCACGCTGGCCGTGCTCGGCGCCCTGCTCCTGCTGATCACTGCCGCGACGCTCAGCCTCGCGGTCGGCTCGCGCGCCCTGTCGCCGGGCGTGGTGTGGGACGCGCTGCTGCACGACGACGGGTCGACCGCGGCCTCCGTCGTCTGGGACGTCCGGGTACCGCGCACCCTGGCGGGTATCGCGGCCGGGGCGGCGCTCGGAGTCGCGGGCGCGCTCATCCAGGCGCTCACCCGCAACCCGCTGGCCGATCCGGGACTGCTCGGCATCAACGCGGGGGCCGCCACCGGAGTGGTCCTGTCCATCACCGTGCTGGGCATCACCAACCTGTGGGCCTCGGTGTGGTTCGCCATGGTGGGCGCGGTGGTGGCGGGTCTGCTGGTGTACTCGCTGGCCTCGGGCGGTCGCGGCGGCGCCACTCCGGAGCGGCTCGCCCTCGGCGGTGCGGTGATCGCCGCCGTGTTCACCGGCATCAGCCAGACCCTGATGCTGCTCGACGCCCAGGCCCTGGACCAACTGCGCTTCTGGAGCGTGGGTTCGCTCGCCCGCGCCGACGACGGGACCCTGACGACGATCGCGCCGTTCGTCGCCGTGGGCCTGGTGCTGGCGCTGGCGCTGGTCCGTCCACTGAACGCCCTCGCCCTGGGCGACGACGGCGCACGGGCGCTGGGCGCGCACGTGGACCGCACCCGCTTCCTCGGCCTCGCGGCCATGACCCTGCTGTGCGGAGCGGCTACCTCGGCCGTCGGGCCGCTGGTCTTCGTGGGCCTCGCCGTCCCGCACATCGCCCGCATGATCGCCGGGGCCGACCAGCGCTGGACGCTGCCGCTGTCCATGCTGCTGGCGCCCGCCCTGCTGCTCTTCGCCGACGTCCTCGGCCGGGTCGCCGTACGCCCCGACGAACTGGACGCGGGCGTGGTCACCGCGGTGGTCGGCGCCCCGGTCTTCATCGCCCTGGTCCGCTACCGCAGGGCGGTGACCGGATGACGGCCCAGGTTCCAGCCCGAGTACGGGAGCGGGCCACCGGCCCACGCTCCCGTTCACATGTCGTACGGAGCCGCTCGCACCGTTTCTCCCTACGGGTGGACGTGCGTGCCGTGACGGTCTGCGTGCTGGTGCTGGCCGCCACCACCGGAGTCGGCGTCCTCGCGCTCGGCACCGGCGAGTACGCGATCTCCCCGGCCGACGTGGTGCGCACGCTGCTGGGCAACGGCAGCCCGCGCACCGACTTCGTGGTCAACGACCTCAGGCTGCCCCGTCTGCTGACCGGCGTCCTGGTCGGCGCGGCGCTCGGCCTGAGCGGTGCCCTCTTCCAGAGCATGACCCGCAACCCGCTGGGCAGCCCCGACATCGTCGGCTTCACCTACGGCTCCGCCACCGGGGGCCTGCTGGTGGTCCTGCTCGTCGGCGGCACCGGCGGGCAGATCGCCGTCGGCGCGGTGGGCGGCGGCCTGGCGACCGCCGTCCTCGTGTATCTGCTGGCGTGGCGGCAGGGCATCCATGGCTACCGGCTGGTGCTGGTCGGCATCGGAGTGAGCGCCCTGCTCCAGGGGGTGAACGCCTACCTCCTCGCCAAGGCCCGATTCACCCAGGCCGCGCAGGCGATGGTGTGGCTCAACGGCAGCCTCAACGGCCGGGGTTGGGCGGACGTCCGCCCGGCCGCCCTCGGCCTCCTCGTCGTACTGCCGCTGGTGGCGCTCGCCGCGAGCCGGCTGAAGATCCTGGAGATGGGCGACGACGTCGCGGGCGGGCTCGGCGTACCGGTGCAGCGCACCCGGCTGGTGATCCTGGTGCTGGCCACGGCCGCCTGCGCGGTGGCCACCGCCGCCGCCGGCCCGATCCCGTTCGTGGCCCTCATCGCCCCGCAGCTGTCCCGCCGGCTCACCCGGGCCCCCGGCCCCAACCTGCTCGCGGCCACCTGCACCGGCGCTTTCCTCGTGGTCACCGCGGACTTCGCCGCCCAGCGCATCCACGAGTCGGCCCAGCTGCCGGTCGGCGTGGTCACCGCGGTGGTCGGCGGGGTGTATCTGGGGCTGTTGCTGCGCAGGCAGCGGCGGGCGGGGCGGATCTGAGGTCAGTGGCCGTGACCGGGCTCGTCCTCGTGCTCCGCCGGGGACGAGCCGGAGGGAGTGTCCGAGGGCGCGTTGGTGGTGGCGGTGGCCGCACCGGCCCGGACCGTGAACGCGGCGGTGTGCACCTCCCCTTCGTGCTTGAAGTCGAGGAAGAGCCGGTAGGTACCGCTGCTGGGTGCCGTCGCCGTGAACGAGATCTGCGGGCCGGGCCTGGTCGCGCCGTCGCCGGGTTCGCCGTTCGGGTGGACGTGGAGGTAGGCGAGGTCGCCGGAGCGCAGGGCCACCAGGTGGCCGTAGGCGCCGAGGTAGGGCTGGAGGTTGGTCACGGGCCGACCGTCGCGTGAGACCTTCAGCTTCAGCTCGCTCTCCTTGCCGGGGCGCAGTGCGCCGTCCAGCCGGACGTCGTAGCCGTGGATCCCGGCCGTGGTGTCCGGGGCGGGCAGCCGCTGCGGCTCGTAGGCGCCGGAGGCCGCCAGGTCCGCGCCGAGGGTGAGGTTCTCGGCGCCCTTCTTCGCCGGGGTGAAGTCGGCGAAGACGCGGTAGCCGCCCGCGCGGGGCAGTTCGACGGGGATGCTCCAGGTGCCGTCGGCGGCGCGGGCGGGGTGCAGATGGCGGTAGGTGGCCAGGTCGCGTGAGGCCACGATGAGGTGGAGTTCCTTCTCGTGTTCGCGCCGGTAGGCGGTGACGGCGCTGCCGTCGCCGTCACGGATGACGAAGCTCAGGTCGGAGCGTTCGCCCGCCGGGACGCGCCGCGTCCTCAGGTCGAGGGTGTAGCCGCCCTCGGAGATCTGGAGCCCGCCGGCCGGCTCGGTCTCGTGTCCCCCGTGGCCGGCGTCCCCCTCCGGGGCGGCTGACGCCTCGCCGTGGCTCTCGTGGCGGGCGGGCGCGGGGTCCTCGACGACGGGGTCGAGGGCCTCCCCCACGCCGTAGGCGGTGCCGAAGGTCGCGGCCAGCGCGGCGGCGAACGCGGTGATCCTCAGTCCGGCATGCATGGCGCTCTCCTACGGGTCGGGTCCGGGATGCGATCCTTCACTGCACCTCACCATACCCCTGGGGGGTATTAAGTCAACCTGGATCCGCACTTGCTTCGACTACCCCCCAGGGGTATACATGGACACCGGCCAAGGATACCCCTGCCCCGTATCCTGTCCGACCGCGACCCCGTCCCTCAGGAGGAACGCCATGTCCACCCTGTCCACCACCACGTACGCCGTCGCCGGGATGACCTGCGGCCACTGCGAGGCCACCCTCACCAAGGTCATCGGCGAGCTGGACGGCGTCACGGAGGTCGGCGTCGACCTCGCGACCGGCCAGGTCACCGTCACCGGCGCCGCCGCGCCCGACGACGCCCGGATCGCCGAGGTCGTCGACGAGGCGGGCTACGAGCTGACCGGCCGCGTGGCCTGACCCGCGCCCCGCACCCCCACCGTCGGAGCCCGGCAGTGCCGGCCTCCGCCCGCACCCCGCACGAGGAGCAGCGATGACCACCACCGCGTCCCACCCCACGGCCGAGGTAGAGCTCGCCATCGGCGGTATGACCTGCGCCTCGTGCGCGGCACGCGTCGAGAAGAAGCTGAACCGCATGGACGGCGTGACCGCCACCGTCAACTACGCCACCGAGAAGGCCAAGGTCAGCTACGGCGACGAGGTCTCCGTGCGGGACCTGATCGCCACCGTCGAGGCGACCGGGTACACCGCGCGGGAACCCGCACCGCCCGTGCCGGACCCGCGGGACGCGCCCGGGAACGCCGACGGGCACGACGAGCTACGGCCGCTCAGGGAGCGGTTGATCACCGCGGTGACGCTCGCCGTGCCCGTCGTCGCGATGGCCATGGTCCCGGCCCTCCAGTTCGAGTACTGGCAGTGGCTGTCGCTCACGCTGGCGGCGCCCGTCGTGACGTATGCCGCCTGGCCCTTCCACAAGGCGGCGTTCACCAATCTGCGGCACGGCGCGGCCACCATGGACACGCTGATCTCGGTCGGCACGTCGGCCGCGTTCCTGTGGTCCCTGTGGGCACTGTTCCTCGGCACGGCGGGCGAGCCGGGCATGACGCACCCCTTCGAGCTGACCATCTCCCGCGGTGACGGTTCCGGGAACATCTACCTGGAGGCGGCCGCCGGTGTCGTCGCCTTCATCCTGGCCGGGCGTTACTTCGAGGCCCGCTCCAAGCGCAAGGCGGGCGCGGCGCTCAGGGCGCTGCTGGAACTGGGCGCCAAGGACGTCACCGTGCTGGGCCCGAACGGCGGTGAACGGACCATAGCGGTCTCGGAGTTGACGGTCGGCACGCACTTCGTCGTGCGCCCGGGCGAGAAGATCGCCACCGACGGTACGGTCGTGGAGGGCTCCTCGGCCGTGGACGCCTCGATGCTCACCGGCGAGTCGGTGCCGGTCGAGGTCGCCCGGGGGGACGCGGTCACCGGCGCCACGCTGAACGCGGGCGGGCGGCTCGTCGTCGAGGCCACCCGCGTCGGCGCCGACACCCAACTCGCCCGGATGGCCCGGCTGGTGGAGGACGCGCAGAACGGCAAGGCCGCGGCGCAGCGGCTCGCGGACCGGATCTCCGCGGTGTTCGTGCCGATCGTGATCGCCCTCGCGCTGGGCACCCTCGGGTTCTGGCTGGGCAACGGCGCCGGCCCGGCCGCCGCCTTCACCGCCGCGGTCGCCGTACTGATCATCGCCTGCCCCTGCGCCCTGGGCCTGGCCACGCCCACCGCGCTGATGGTGGGCACCGGGCGGGGCGCGCAGCTCGGGATCCTGATCAAGGGCCCGGAGGTGCTGGAGTCCACGCGCAGGGTCGACACGATCGTCCTCGACAAGACGGGCACGGTGACCACCGGCCGGATGACGCTGCTGGCCGTGCACACCGGCGACGCCGACGAGGCGGAAGTGCTGCGGCTCGCGGGTGCGTTGGAGCACTCCTCCGAGCACCCCATCGCCCGCGCCGTGGCCGACGGGGCGCTGGCGCGGCTGGGTTCGCTGCCGACGCCGGAGGACTTCGCCAACGTGCCCGGCCTCGGCGTGCGGGGCGTGGTCGACGGCCACGCGGTGCTGGTGGGCCGGGAGCGGCTGCTCGAAGAGTGGGCCATCGAACTGCCCGAGCACCTGGCGCAGGCGAAGTCCGGGGCCGAGGCGTCCGGTCGAACCGCCGTCACGGTCGCCTGGGACGGGGCGGCGCGGGCCGTGCTGGAGGTGGCAGACGCGGTCAAGGAGACCAGCCCCGAGGCGATCCGGCGGCTGCGCGTCCTCGGCCTCACGCCGATCCTGCTGACCGGCGACAACCGGGCCGTGGCCGAGTCCGTCGCCCGCGAGGTCGGCATCGCGCCGCGGAACGTCATCGCCGAGGTGCTGCCGCAGGACAAGGCCGACGTCGTCGAGCGGCTCCAGAGCGAGGGCCGCACGGTCGCGATGGTGGGCGACGGGGTCAACGACGCGGCCGCCCTGGCCCAGGCCGATCTGGGCCTGGCGATGGGCACGGGCACGGACGCCGCGATCGAGGCCGGCGACCTCACCCTGGTGCGGGGCGACCTGCGCGTCGCCGCCGACGCCATCCGGCTCTCCCGCAGGACTCTCGGCACCATCCGGTCGAACCTGTTCTGGGCCTTCGCCTACAACGTCGCCGCCCTGCCGCTCGCGGCGGCCGGACTGCTCAACCCGATGATCGCCGGCGCGGCGATGGCCTTCTCCTCGGTCTTCGTCGTCGGCAACTCGCTGCGGCTGCGCTCGTTCCGGGCCGCGGACTGATCGTCCACGCGGAAAGGGGCGCCGCTCGCGCGGCGCCCCCTTCGCTTGCGGTGCTCTCAGCTCGGTCGCGTGCGTTCAGCCGAAGGCCTTCACGGCCTGGTAGTAGGTCCACGCCGTGCTGTTGCAGGCGGACTTCGTGGCACCGCCGTAGTTGGCGCACACGCGCTTGAGATCCTCGTAGAAGGCACTGTCGACGCGCGACTTGTTGGCACTGAAGGTACCCAGCGCCTTGTAGTTGCGGTAGCCGAAGTCGTGCCGGGCGCAGGACGTGGAGAACGGGAAGCCGAACGGGTTGTCCGGCGAGGACGAGCAGTAGTCGGTGGACCAGTCGAAGGCGTAGGCGGACCAGGCGGACTGGTTGGTGCGGGCGGCGACCCAGGCGTTGTAGCTGGACGCGCTGGTCTGGGTCCAGCCGGCGAGGACCTGGGGCTTGTCGGCGGGAGCGGCGTCCGCCGCCGAGGCGGTGGCGACGACGGTCAGGAGGGACAGGGCAGAGGCGGCGAGACCGGTGGCGAGTGTGCGGCGCATTCCACACCTCCATGAGGCTGCGACCCGCCCGTCGGGTCGCAGGTTCATGTCAAGATGATTGACACCGCAAACGTCGGCTCACACCGCCTGCGCGCAAATGAGTGCTTAATTCTCGGATATGACCCCCCGTCGGACATGAACGGCGGTCAGCGCCAACGCCAACGGTCCGGGAGCGAGGAAGGCCAGCGGCAGCAGCATCCAGGCGCACAGGACGGCGGTCGCCACCGCGAGCAGCACCAGGGCGCTGCCGCCGACATCCCGCACGGCGTCCCGCGCGGCCAGGCGCAGGGCGGCCGTCCAGTCGGTGAGCGACTCGGGGCGGGCGCAGGCTCCGAGGCCCACCACCAGGGCGGCGGCACCGATCCCGGCGGCCACGACCGCGAACGCCGGCGCCCCCGGCAGCCCGGCCCGGGCCAGCGCCAGGTCGGCGGCGAACAGCAGCGCACCCGTGAGGGCGACCACGCCCGCCGCCGCGTCCCCGGCCCGCAGCCGCCGACGCAGCAGCGCGAAGTACCGCCCCGCGGTAGCGGGTTGCCCCTCCCCCGCGCCCCGCAGCACCGCGCACGCGGTGGAGAGGGCGGCCGGAACCGTCACCAGGGGCAGCGACACCAGGGCCGTGGCGAGGCCGACACTGAGCACGTCGGCGAACAGGGTCATCCGCGGCCCGAAGACCTCGCCCGGCTCATGTGTTCCCATCCCCGTCACCCCTTGAGTCCGGAGCTGGCCATGCCCTCCACCAGCAGCCGCTGGAAGGCGAGGAAGAACAGCACGATGGGCAGCAGCGCGATCACGGACATCGCGAACATCGGGCCGAACGCCGAGGAGCTGGAGGCGTCCACGAACGACCGCAGGGCGAGTGTGAGCGTGAACTTGTCCGGGTCGAAGAGGTAGATGAGCTGGGTGAAGAAGTCGTTCCACGTCCAGATGAAGGTGAAGATCGCCGTGGTGATCAACGCGGGGCGGGTGAGCGGAAGGACGACCTTGTAAAAGCTCCGGAACGGTCCGCAGCCGTCGATCCGGGCGGCCTCCTCCAGCTCACGCGGCAGACCGCGCATGAACTGCACGATGAGGAAGACGAAGAAGGCTTCCGTGGCGAGGAACTTCGGCAGGATCAGCGGCCAGTAGGTGTTCACCAGGCCGAGCTGGTTGAAGATGATGTACTGCGGGATCAGCACCGCGTGGTGCGGCAGCATGATCGTCGCGATCATGAACGCGAACAGCGGCCCACGGAAGCGGAACCTGAGGCGCGCGAAGGCGTAGGCGGCGAGCGAGCAGCTGATCACGTTGCCGAGGACCGCGCCGCCCGCGATGAGCAGTGAGTTGGTCAGCAGCCGCCAGACGGGCACGTCGTTGACGCCGTCCAGGGCCGTGGAGTAGTTCGACCACTCCAGGTGGCCGGGCAGCAGGTCGAGGCTCGCGATGACCTCGTCGGCGGGCTTGAGCGAGGTCGCCAGCAGCCACGCCAGCGGATACAGCATGACCAGCAGCGCGGCCAGACAGCCGAGGTGCAGGGCGATCCGGCCCCAGGCAACGGGCTTGCGGACGACCGGAGTCGTGGTGGTGGTCATCGGTCCCCCTCGGAGGCGTAGAAGACCCAGGAACGCGAGGTGCGGAACAGCACCGCCGTGACGGCGCCGATGGCGATCAGCAGGACCCAGGCCATGGCGGAGGCGTAGCCCATGTGGGAGGCGACGAAGCCGCGGTCGTAGAGGTAGAGGGTGTAGACGAGGGTCGAGTCGGCGGGGCCGCCCTTGCCGGCGCCGATCGCGAAGGCGGGCGTGAAGACCTGGAAGGCCTGGATGGTCTGGAGTACGAGGTTGAAGAAGAGGACCGGGGACAGCATCGGCACCGTGACGGACACGAACTGCCGCCATTTCCCGGCCCCGTCCACGGCCGCCGCCTCGTACAGCTCGCCCGGGATCTGCTGGAGTCCCGCGAGGAAGATGACCATGGGCGCGCCGAACTGCCACACCGTCAGCAGGGCCACGGCGAGCAGCGCCCAGCCGGGCTTGTTGACCCAGCCGCCGGTGCCGAGCACGTTGTCCACGGTGCCGCCGTCGTTGAAGACCGCGCGCCAGACGAGGGCGATGGACATCGACGCGCCGAGCAGCGAGGGGGCGTAGAACGCCGACCGGTAGAAGCCCTTGCCGTGCTTCATGGACTTCAGGGCGAGCGCGACGACGAGGGCGAGGGCGAGTTGCAGGGGCACGGCGACGACGACGTACGTCAGGGTGGTCATCACGGACCGCCAGTAGCGCGGGTCCTCGGTGAACATCTGGACGTAGTTGCGCAGGCCCACCCAGCGCGGCGGGTTGAACAGGTCGTAGTCGGTGAAGGACAGGTACAGCGACACGGCCATCGGCAGCAGCGTCAGGACGATCGCGCCGAGCACCCACGGCGACAGGAACACCCAGGCGGGGCCCTGGCTCTCGCGCCTGGGGCGGCGCTTCGGGGCGGCGGTGGTTCCCGGTTTCGGGGCGGCGGGCGGCGCGGGGATGTCGGTGGTGGTCATGACCTCAGCTCCGCCTTCGCCTCGGTGATGTAGTTCTCGGCCGCCTCGCGGGGCGACATGCGCTCGTACGACACCTGGTCGTAGTCGCGCTGGAAGGTGGCCTGGAGGGCGTTGTCGCCGGAGGGCGGGGCCTGCGGCGGGTCCTCGAGGGTGCCCTCCAGGGAGGACTGGTAGTCGGCGATGGTCTTGTCGAAGTCCTTGAGCTGGGACTCGGTCGCCTCGCGGATCGACTCGTTGACGGGGATGCCGCGGGTGGCGCCGAGGATCTTCGCCGCCTGTGCGTCGTTGATGAGGAAGTCGACGAGCTGTGCCGCCTCCTTCGGGTGAGCGGTGCCCGCCCCGACGCCCAGGAACATCGACGGCTTGAAGTACTGGCCGGGGGTACCGTCCTCGCCGGACGGCATCGGCGCGAGGGCGACACCGGTCGGTATGAGGGCGAGGAAGCCGCTGGCCGGGGCGTCCCAGTTGGAGTCGGCCGTGGCCTCGCCGCGCCCGAGCGGGGTGTTCTTGACGGAGCCGTCGAGCTGGGTGGTCTGCTCGGCGGGCGAGACGACCCCCTCGCGCCGGAGTGTGTCGGTGAAGCTCCACCAGCGGGTCAGGTCGTCGGCGGTGAAGCCGAGGCCGCCGTCCTTCGTGTAGAGGGACTTGCCCTGGCCGCGCAGCCAGACCTCGAAGCAGTCCTCGCTCTGGCCGGGGTCGGTGGCACCGGGTTTGCCGGTCTTCTCCGCCAACGCCCGCATGGTGTCGGCCCACTCGCTCCAGGTCCAGCTGCGGCCCGGGAGCGGTACGCCGGACGCCTTCCATGCCTTGACGTCGTACGCGACGGTCTCGGTGCCGCGGCCCTGCGGGACGGCGTACTGCGTGTCGTCCAGGCGGCCGGTGGCGAGCAGACCCGGATCGATCTCGCCGGTGCCCAGTACGGCCTTCTGCCGCGCGAGGTCGAGCAGGACGCCGCCGGAGGCGTACTGGTCGATCTGCCGGTAGTCGAGCTGCATCACGTCGGGGGCGTCACCGCCCGCGGCCTGCGTGGCGAGCTTCTGTTTGTAGGCCTCGTAGGCCGAGAACGACGTCCGCACCTGGATGTCCGGGTGCTGTCTCTCGAACAGGGCGACGGCCTGCTCGGTGCGTTCCGCGCGGTCGGGGTTGCCCCACCACGTGTAGCGCAGCACGACCTTGCCGCCGCCGGCCGACTCCCCGGATCCTCCGCAGCCGGCCAGCATCGCGCAGAGCACGAGTGCGGCGGCCGACGCGCAGAACCCCTTTGTCCTGTGTCCGGGCATGCCGAGGTCACCTCTTCTCTCCTCGGGCTTTCTGTTGGCCCCCCCTCGGCCCCCCTGGCCTGCTAGGGGGTGTTGCGAGAGTCCCGCACAGCACCCGCGGCGCCCGGCACGCACCCTCGCCGCACCGGCCAAAGGCCCAAGTACGTCCAGTACGAGGGCCTTCGCCCGGCGCCGAGGGCACGCACCGGCTGTGACACCAGCCGCTGCCGCGGCGGACGCGGGCACCGCACGGGACTTTCGCAACACCCCCTAAAGCGCGTTGCAGAAGGCCGTGATCTGGGCATTTCCCTTGTATGCGTGGGGTGTTGAGGGCTGAGCCGTTGTGGGTGGAGACGTTCACGGGG